>CAMDHE010000004.1 GCA_945898095.1 Roseateles toxinivorans
TGCCGCGTGATGACAACGGCAAGATCGCCAAGAGATGCATCGCGGACGCCTACTGGGAGGGCGCCGGCCGGCGCATCTGAACCATGAAGATATTGTCAGACCGATCGATCGCCATCATCGGATTCGGCGAGGTACCCAACGTCAAGTCATCGACGGCCCACGCGGTCGATCTTGCAGCTTATGCCACGCGCGAAGCGCTGGCATCGTGCGGCCTTGACCTGGCGGACATCGACGGCGTGACCACGCACACCCCACTGTCCGAGGCTGGCGATCCATTCTGGTCCAACCTGCTGGTAGAAACTCTGGGGCTCTCCTGCAACTGGCTGCAGTCGTCCGACCTGGGTGGTGCCATCGCCATTTCCAACCTCAGCCGCGCGGCGGCGGCCATCCTTGCAGGCCAATGCGAGACCGTGCTTTGCTTGTGCGCAGACGCGCCGTCCACCCAATACCTGGGTCGCCAAGGCGGTCACCGCGAGTCGCTGGCTGACCCGATGGGATGGGCGGGGCCCATCACCGGCTTCGGTTTGCTGGCCAGCGCCTATGCGGCGCGCTTTGGCTGGCCGGCGGAGGCTTTGGCCAAAATTGCAGTCAGCTCTCGCGCCAATGCCATGGCCAATCCGAACGCCTGCAGCGCCTTCCGCAAGCCCATATCCGCCGAAGACTACTTCGCCTCGCGCATGATTTCCGATCCCCTGCGCCTGCTTGACTGTGTAATGCGCTGTGATGGCGCCAACGCGGTGATCGTGACCACGACCGATAGAGCCAGAGCCTTGGGACTCAAGCGCTGGGTCCAGCCCATCGCATACCGGGAGATCACCAACCCCGACCCGCAACAGCGATCGACCGACATCCTCGAGTCCGGTTTTTCGCAAATCGGCCCGAAGGTGTTCAATGACGCTGGTCTGAAGCCTGCCGACATCGACGTCTTGCAACTCTATGACGACTTCACTTTCGCTGTGCTGTTGCAACTTGAGGAACTCGGCTTCTGCCCGCGAGGCCAAGGCGCAAGGTTGATCGAGCGTCACGACCTCTCAGCAGGGGGTAACCTTCCCTTGAATACCGGCGGTGGACAGCTGTCTGCAGGTCAATGCGGGCTCGCAGGCGGCGGCATTGGATTGGTGGAAGCCGTCCGGCAACTGATGGGCCAGGCTCATGGCAGGCAGGTGGCCGGCGCCAGCACCGCGCTGGTGTCTGGTCTAGGCGTTTTGCCTTATGCCGGCAACTGGGGCACCAGTGCCGCCCTGATCCTGGAGACAGCCCATGCGTGAACCGATCCGGCCCCAGGCGATCACTGAATTCCTTTCAGGCTTGCAAGAAGGTTCGCTGCGCTTGCAAGTGGGAAGCATCAGTGGTCAAGCACAGTTTTACCCCCGCGCCCTCAATCTGGGCAGCGTGGCCGAATCCGTCTACACAAAGGCTGCCACGGGTCAAGGCACGCTGATGGCCTGCACCGTGGTGCGTTCAGGCGCCGATCTGCCTCGTCCGGTCCCATACTGGCTGGCCATGATTCGTCTGGAAGAGGGCCCCCGCATACTCGGGATCCTCGAAGGCGACCCCGCAACTACGCCGCCTCGCATCGGCTGTAGCGTCCTCGTGCAGCACCATCCTGGCGAGCTACCGCCATTCACCTTCCGTCTCGCCGATGGCGAGCAACAAGCTTGACTTGAATTCAACTTCGCCGTGCCGCCCGAAGCGCCGGTGCGGACGAGGGCACGGCGGTCCGACCCAAGCACCACAGCGGCCAGGCTTCGAACCAAGACTTGCCCGCATCGCCGCCCTGATCCCGCCGCCCCGCATCCAGCGGCACCGCTACTACGGCGTGCTGGCACCCAACTCACCGCTCCGAGCCGCCGCGGTGGCCATGGCGCAGGCGCAACTCCCGGCCGACGAAACTGTCGTTGATGTGCCAGTCATAGGCAGCGGCGGCGGGAGCCCAGCACGAGCCAGCCAAACTGAACCCGTTGCACCCAAGCGAGCCTCAGCGGCGCGCTACCTGTGGGCGGCGTTGATGGCGCGGATCTACGAGGTTTTTCCGCTGCTGTGTCCTCAGTGTGGAGGCCGCACTGCACCCACTCGCATTGAGTTATGCAGAGCATCCCTAACGCCGCCCGAGTCGACGGATAGGGAGTTCAACCAAAGGATCGCAACTATCGCACCGCGAGGCAGGCCTGAAGGTGCTACAGCTGTTCGATCTTTGCACTGCTGACTATCCGCTTCCAGGTTTCAATCTCGCGCAATTGGAAGTCTCTCAGCTCCTCGGCCCCACCGGTAGACAACTCGGCGTTGAGCTTGCCGAAGAACTCACGCGTCTCCGGCATTTTGGCGACGGTGACAAAGTATTCGGCCAGTTTGTCCGCGACTGCTTTCGGCGCTTTGGATGAGACCACGGCCGCGACCCACACACTGGGGTTGTAGCCGGCCAGGCCAACTTCCCGCGTGGTCGGCACATCCGGCAACCGAGCAAAGCGCTGCTCGGAGGAAATCGCCAGCGCCCGGACCTTGCCCCCGAGCGCCAGCGCCAGTGAGCCTGTGATGTCGACCACACCAAAATCGATGCTGCCGCCGGCGACAGCGTTGATGACTTCAGATGAGCCCTTGTACGGCACGTTCGCGATGCGCGTTCCGGCAAGTTCGTTGAAGCGCTCGGTAAACAGCTCGTAAGCCGGTGTGCCAGAGCCGTAGTTGAGCTTGCCAGGCTGCCTCTTGGCACCGGCAATGAAGTCAGCCATGGTCTTGTAGGGTGAGTTGGCCGGCACGATCAACAACATCGGCGCGCGCATCATGATCGAGAGCGGCGTGAAATCTGCCACCGGATCGTAGGACAGCTTCTTGTAGAGCGCAGCGTTGGTGGCCAGCGGCGAGTTCGATCCGATCAGCACCGTGTAACCATCGGGTTTGGCGCCGAGTACCGCCTGCACCGCCAGCAGACCGTTCGCTCCAGGCTTGTTTTCGACCACCACGGGCACGCCGGCCAACTCGGCGATCTTGGCGGCAAAGTAGCGTGCCGATGTATCGGAGCCACTACCCGGCGGCAGCGGCACGACGAAGTGGATCGCCCGCGAAGGAAAGTCCTGTGCGCTCGCACCGGGCGCGTACAACAATGCCGCAGCCAGACACAACGCGGCCGCAGCAGCGAAGACGAACCGCGAAAGTCGCGGCCTGCGACCCGGCCCGCGGCCGAACAGAGGGATCAAGTTCAGGGTTGTAGCGTTCATGAAAGTCTCCTGGTTATAGGTCAATCGACGGCATTGCTTGCGCGTCACTCAGCGGGTTTGCTCTTCGGCGCTTCGATCTCGATCTGCATCGTCTCAAGAAACCGGCAGATGCAGCTATAGAAACTGGCGACCATCGCGAGTTCGGTGATTTCGCGGTGGCTGAACATCGCGGCCACTTCGGCGAAGGTGGCGTCACTCACGCGGATGTCACGCGTCATCTCGGTGGCAAAGCGCAACACTGCCTGTTCTTTGGCTGGCAGCAATGAAAGTGGCTGGCGGCCGGCAGCACAGTCCAGCTCCAAGTCGCCCAGGCCCACGCGGCGCGCGAGCTTTTCATGCTGGAACAACTCATAGGGCGAGGCGCATAGATGGCCGACGCAGACGATCGCCAGTTGGCGCAAGCGCGCGTCTAGCGTGAGGCTGGCGAAGAGCTCCTTGACAAAAGCAAACATCGGCGGCGCCAGGCCTTCAGCCCAGGCCATCATGCGGAACACGTTGATGTCGCGAATCTTCGCCAACTCCTCCAGCGTCACCGGCTGCAGATCGGCAGCCGTCGGATAAGGAATGCGTGCCATGCGACTCAGCCCTGAAGCCGTGCGCGCGCCTGGCCGACGGCCACGCTGCCACCATGCTGGTTGATCGCGTAAGTGGAGATGACTGCGACGCCGCCTTTGCCATCGGCATCGGCAATCAGTTCCTCGACACGGCCGCCCAGCGTCAGCGTGTCGCCGGGCCGCGTCACGTCGACAAAGCGGGCCGACAGGCGCTGCAGGTCAGGCGTGCCGAAGAAATCGGTAGCGACGCGGCCGAGGTAGGCGAACACCGTCATGCCATGCGCAATGATGCCGCCGCTGCGGGCGGACTTCGCGAAAGTTTCATCGTGATGAATCGGGTTGAAGTCCCAGGATGCGGCCGCGTACTTGACGATTTGCGTGCGCGTGACCGGCCCCTGATCGAACGATGCAATGTCCTGACCCGGCCGCAATTCAGAGAAGCGGCGCGGCGTGCGTGGCCGGGGCTTGAACCAACCGGTCTCGCGATAGCCGAGCGGCTGCGTGCCGTCCTCGAGCCAGGTGTCGTAGTAGTACTCCTTGATCGTCGGAGCTTGTGTCGTGTCCTGTGTCATGGCTGATCCTGGCTCAATGTTTGTGGACGAAGGTCTGTCGAATCGTCTGCACGAGCTTGAGATCGAGGTCGGTGACGCGAGTCTCCATGACGACGATGTCCATCGGCCCACTGCGTTTGCCTGTCGCCTGGCGCACGTCGACGATGGCGATGCGGTACTTCAGCACATCACCGGGTTTGAGTGGCCGTTCGTATTCGATCTCGTGCTCACCGTGAAGGAAGCGGGTTGCGTCCAGCCCGCAATCGCGCATCAAGAGCGCCATTTTTCCAGAGCGAAGCACATGCGAGAAGGTCGGCGGCGCAACGATGCCGCCGAGAACGTCGTCGTCCCAGAACGCGCTGTTGTCTTCACCTATCGCCGCAGCGAACTCCTTGATCTTGCCGGCTTCCACCGTGAGTGTGAACTCCGGTGATGACTTTCCGATGATGGAACGATCCACGCTCATGCTTGTTGACTCCTTGAGAAATTTACTGAAGACGGTTTGAATAATCCTGGCTACACACGCTCGGCAAACCCCTGCCACCAAGGCTCGCGCAATTCGCGCTTGAGCACCTTGCCGGCCGGGCTGCGCGGCAACTCGTCGCGAAACTCGATTGATTTCGGCACCTTGTAGTCGGCCAGTTCTGCACGGCAGAACGCCATGAGTTCCGCAGCCTTCGCATCCTTGCCCGAGCGCGGCACCACGACGGCATGAGCTGCCTCACCCCAACGCGCGTCGGGCACGCCGATCACGGCCACCTCCAACACCGTCGGGTGCAAGGCCAGCACCTCCTCAATTTCGGCCGGAAAGATGTTGACGCCGCCGCTCTTGATCACGTCCTTGGCACGATCGACGATGTAAACATAACCCTCATCGTCCATTCGACCCAAGTCGCCCAAGGTGCACCAATCGCCGCAAAAAGCCTCGGCAGTTTTCTCTGGCGCCTGAAAGTAGCCATCGAACAGCGTCGGCCCGCGCATATAGAGGCTACCGACCTCGCCAATCGGGGTCGGGCTGCCGTCCTCACGCATTACGCGCACTTCCATGTCGGGCAGCGGCCGGCCGACGCAGCGCGTCTTCAGCCGCTGCTCCTCGGGCCGCAGGCTGGTTACCACGCCGGCCTCGGTCGCGCCATAGAACTCGTGCAGGCCGACACCAGGGTAGCGCGCGAGCAGCGCATTCTTCACTGCGGTCGGAAGTGCCGAGGCGGCCGAGATGAAGGTGCGCAGTTGCGCCGGCAACAGCGCCTGCGCTTGCTGTTCCGGCAGCGCAACCACGGCGTTGTACATATAGGGGACCATCAGCGTCCAGGTGACGCGCTGCTCTTTCATCATCTGCAGCGCCGCGGCCGCGTCGAACTTCTGCAAAATGACCGAACTGCCGCCCAATGTGAGTTGCGCCAAGGTGAAGCCGAACTGCACCGAGTGGTGCGAGGGGCCCGACTGGAAATACACATCGCCGCGGCCGAAGCCGTATTCCAGCGCCCAGTAATGGTAGGCCAGCGAGCGATTGCGATGGGTGATCAATGCACCCTTGGGCTTGCCGGTCGTGCCAGAGGTATAGCCAAGGTAGAACATGTCCAACTCGTCGACGCGACAGTCCGGCTCGTGGGCCGGCGCAGCGTCCAGCAACTCGGCCAATGAGAGGCATTGTGCTGTCGAGCTCCCCAGATCGGGATGCGAGTCGACGTTGATGCAATGTAGTTGCGTACCCGCCGGCAAACCGGCGCGCGCGGCATCGACTCGCTCGGACATCTCGTCGGCGAAAAAAATCGCGCGTATACCTGCGTCATGCAATGGGTATAGGAGGTCACGCGGGCCGAAGCGACTGTTCAGCAGCACCATGACCAGGCCGGACTTGGCCGCCGCGTAGCAGATGGCGACATAGAGCACGCTGTTGGGCAGCATCACGCCGAAACGGTCGCCCTTGCGCAAACCCAACGCGAGCAGCACATGGGCGATGCGGTTGCCCAGCGCATTGAGCTCGGAATGCGTCAGCGAATGACCATCGCAGGTCACGGCAAGTTGGCCGGGATTACGCTCCGCCGACAGGCGCAGCGAGCGGCCAACCGTCAGTTGGACCGGCATCGGCCTGTTCCATGATCGCGAGAGTCCATCCAGCCTCGTCCCATTGCATTTCGGTGGCCCAACTATCGCACCACCGGGCTGCGCTTGAACCCGTGGAATACCCTCAACATTGCGCAGCGAAGCGCAGCCTTGCGGGTAAACAGCCGTGAGGGCTTATGCATAGCATCCTTAAGAATGGCTTAATTTGGCGCCGTTAAGGTCAAGGCCTTTACGGAGTCGCAATGAAAACAATTAACCCATTCGTCATCGCCTTTTCGGCGCTGCTGGGCGCCTTGAGCCCCCAGGTCTACGCGGGCACCGCCGCCGAGCAACTGGCCGCTTACAGCACCCTCGCAGGCACCCCGGCCCAGGCGGCTCGCGGCCAGCAACTGTTCAACAGCCGTCATGGCAAGGAATGGAGTTGTTCCACCTGCCACACCAGCGCCCCCAGCGCGGACGGCAAACACGCCAGCACCGGCAAGGTGATAGCCCCGCTGGCACCCGCCTTCAACCCCGAACGATTTACAGACATGGCGAAAACCGAAAAATGGTTTCGCCGCAACTGCAATGACGTCATGGGCCGGGAATGCACCTCCAGCGAGAAGGCCGATGTATTGGCCTGGCTGCTCACACTCAAGCGTTAAGTACGCACCCATTCAAGAGGCACCCAATGACTCGTTCAAATTTCAAAAAACTCAGCCTGGCGCTGGCGCTTGCCGCCGGCCTGCTGGTCAATGCCCAGGCTGACCCGGTCGGCTCCCGCGTCACCCCGTTGCCGCAATACCAGCAAGAATGTGCGGCCTGCCATATGGCTTATCCCCCGGGCTTGCTGCCCGCCGCGTCATGGCAGCGCCTGATGGGTTCGCTGAACAAGCATTACGGCACGGATGCCTCGCTTGACGCGGCCAGCGCAGGCAACATCGGTGGCTGGCTGAAGGCGAACGCCGGTAGCTACAAACGGGTCAGCGAAGAACCGCCTCAAGACCGCATCACCAAGTCAGTCTGGTTTCTACGCAAGCATCGCGACGGCGAGGTACCGGCCGGCGTCTGGAAGCGCACTTCGGTCGGCAGTCCAGCAAATTGTGTGGCTTGCCACGCACAGGCAGCTCAGGGCAATTTCGACGAGCATGCCATCAAAATTCCAAAGTAAGCCATGAACCACTCAAAACCGAAAATTCTGGTCTGGGACGCACCGGTTCGGGTGTTTCACTGGTTGCTGGTGCTGAGTTTTTTGGGCGCCTACCTCACCGCCGAAAGCGAACGCTGGCGCCTGCTGCATGTGACATTGGGCTACACCTTGGGTGGCCTGATCGCGTTCCGGGTGCTCTGGGGTCTGTGGGGCACGCCTTACGCGCGCTTCAGCAGCTTTGTACGCGGTCCGCGTGAGGTCAGGCGCTACCTGAGAACCTTGCTGAGCGGCAAGCCGGCGCACGCGGTCGGGCACAACCCGGCCGGCGCCGTGGCAATTGTGTTGCTGCTTCTGCTGGGGGTTGGCAGCGTGGCCAGTGGCTGGGCCCTCTACAACGACCTGGGTGGCAAACTGCTGGAAGAACTGCATGAAATCAGCGGCAACCTGATGCTGCTGGTGGTCGGTGTGCATTTGGCCGGCGTGGTGATTTCCAGTTGGCTGCACCGCGAAAATTTGGTGCACGCCATGCTGAGTGGCAAAAAATCGGGTGAGCCAAGTGAGGGCATTCGCCAGGCTTGGTGGCCTTTGGCCCTGCTGATCCTGCAATCGGTGCTCCTGTTTTGGTGGTTCCAATACCAAAGCGCGCCCTGAGGCCGGCGCCATCCACACCAAATGCCCGATGATCGGACGTGTCAACCCAAGGAATTTTCATGCGAATCTTGCTGGCTGAAGACGATGCCATGCTGGGAGATGGACTGCGTGCCGGTTTGCAACAGCAAGGCTTCTCGGTGGATTGGGTGCGCGACGGCCTGGCGGCCGAACGCGAATTATTTGCAGGCGACTATGCGGCAGCGGTGCTTGATCTCGGCTTGCCAATGAAAGACGGCATCGAGGTCTTGACGTCGCTACGCGCCCGCAATATCAGCACCCCCATTTTGGTGTTGACCGCGCGTGACGCCATACCCGATCGCATTCTGGGTCTGGATCTGGGCGCGGATGACTATGTCGTCAAACCCGTGGATCTGCATGAGCTCGGCGCCCGGCTGCGTTCCCTGGTACGGCGCTCCCATGGTCAGATGCAGGACACCCTGACCTGTGGCGAGATCGTGCTTGAGCCCGCCTCCCGGCGCGTCAGTCTGAAGGGCGAGCCGGTGCTGCTGTCCACGCGGGAATTTGATCTGTTGCATGTCTTGATGCTGAACGCCGACCGCGTGATGTCGCGCGAACAACTTGAGCAGCAGCTATACAGCTGGGGCTATGAGGTCGACAGCAATGCCATCGAGGTTCACATTCACCATTTGCGCCGCAAGCTCCACGCTGACATGATTCAGACCGTGCGCGGCGTTGGTTACACCATGCTGCGAAAGCAGACCCCGACATGAAGTTGCGCCGCCTTGAATCCTTGCAGGCGCGTCTGCTGCTACCTCTGCTCGGGCTGGTCACCACCATCTGGCTGGGGGCTGCGATTCTGACCTGGGTGGATGCGCGCGAAGAACTCGACGACTTGCTGGACGGCCACCTTGCCCAAGCCGCCGCCATGCTGGTGGTGGTGCAGGCCCGCGCCGAAGACGATGGCGTGGTCAACGCACCGGCATTGCACAAGTACTCGCCCCTGGTGGCATTTCAGGTGTTTCACGAAGGTCAATTGGCCATGCGTTCAGCCAACGCGGGCTCGCAGCCGATGTCAGGCAAAGCGCAAGGCTTCTCGACGGTGCGTCTGCCGGACGGCGAGCGCTGGCGGGTCTTTTCAACCCCCGGGATGGCGCGGGATGTGACTGTTTATGTGGGCGAAAAAATTGCTTCGCGCAACGAAATTCTCTGGGCTGTCTTGGACAGTCTGCTGATGCCGCTGTTGTACGCCTTGCCGCTGCTCGCGCTGGGCGGATGGTGGGCGGTCCGCCAGGGGCTGGCCCCCTTGCGGCAGCTCGGGCAATTGCTGTCTCAGCGACAAGCTGCAGCGCTCAAGCAGGTAGAACTGCAGGACATGCCGACCGAAATGAGGCCGATGGTTGAGGCCTTGAATGATTTATTCGCCCGCATCGAAAGCATGATGATGTCCGAGCGCCGCTTTACCGCAGATGCCGCCCATGAACTGCGCACACCGATTGCCGGCATCCGGGCGCAGGCCCAAGTCGCGATGGGGGCGGTCGACGACCATGCCCAACGCCAGCATGCGCTGCAAGCGACGTTGGCCGGCTGCGACCGTGCCACGCGCCTGGTCGATCAACTGCTGACTCTGGCGCGCCTGGAAGCAGAGCCACAGCCGCTCGGGTCAGAGCCACTCCAGGTCGACCTCAGCCCGGTAGCCCGCCGGGTCGCCGCCGATCTGGCCCCCGCCGCCCTGGCACGCCAGCAGACCTTGACCCTGGATGCGGTGGCCAATTGCCCGGTGGCGGGCAATGACTTGCTGATCAGCGTGCTGGTGCGCAATTTGCTCGACAACGCCCTGCGCTACAGCCCGCAGGGGGCTGAAATTGAACTGTCGGTGACCCATTCGCCCGGCCAATCAGTCTTGTCCGTGCAAGACAGCGGACCCGGCATGACCGAGCCAGAGATGGCACGCCTGGGCGATCGTTTTTTCCGGGTACTCGGCCAGGATCAGCCCGGCAGCGGCCTGGGTTGGTCGATCGTGCGGCGTATCACCAATGTCTTTGGCGCCCGGATTCAGGTCGGGCGATCTGAGCGACTGGGCGGACTGGCGGTCACTGTGACCTGGCCCACCCTGCCGAAGGCAACACAGTTCCGGAAGGCGAGTCTGTGATCATATTGAGGGTCATTCGTACCGCTTACGCCGCAGCCGTTTTCCCTTGATTTCAGCCCTCAGGCAGGGCGCCAAAGGCGAGGCGGCGCTGACTGCAGCAGGCCCTGTTGAGGCCATCAGAAGATACCCTTTGCCGCAGGATTTTTTCTACCCCGCAGCGGTGACCTGACCCCGGGTTCTAAACCGAAAAGGTTTCAGGTGTTGAGCCTTGCTTTCAGCCTGATTTTGGGTGACGGTTTCAAGCGTGCAAATGAAACACCTTGTTCATGATTTTCCAATGCCCATCGAGTTTCAGAAGCGTGAAGAAATCTGAGAATCGGTGCCCCGTCCAATTATCGCTTTCGACTCTGGCGACCGCGATCGTTTCGACAACTTCGACCGCTTCGATTCAGAGCAAGGTATCTGCCCAGATATTGCTGGCCCAATTGAGCGCGTAGACGCCTTCGAGTTCGTTCGGCGCCAGGCTCAGCCCGCCCGATCCGGCCACTGTCTTGAAGGTTTTTTCGGCCTTCACATATTCGTGCACGCTGGCCACATGAATGACATTCTTGTTGTCGACAAAGCTGTAGCAGGTATTGGTCAGCATCGGAGCCGGGTTGATTTCCCAGCCGGACAGTTCAGCCACTATGGCGGCTGCCGCCACCTTGCCATGGCTGTTGGCCATATGGCCGCTCTTGGGCATGGCAGGGGCGAGTTGGATGGAGTCTCCGAGCACGTGAACGTCTTTGGCCGCGGTCGATTCAAAATTGAGGTAGTTGACACCACACCAGCGGCTGTTGGCCTGATTGTTCAGCCCGGTCTGCACAGCGATGCTGCCCGCGCGCATCGGAGGCAAAACGTTCAGCACCTGCGCTTTGACATCGTCATGAATCTCGAACTTGATCACCCCCGCCTTGGCGTCGACCGCTACGGCTTTGTGCTGACTGCGATATTCGACCATGCCCTTGTATTGCTCGGCCCAGACTTTTTTGAACAGCGCCCCCTTGGAGGTGACATCGGGGTTGGCGTCCAGAATCAGCACCTTGCTGCGCGGCTTGAAGGCCTTGAAATAGCCGGCCACCACCGATGCCCGTTCGTAAGGACCGGGTGGGCATCGGTACGGCGCTTCAGGAATGGCGATCGCAAAAACCCCGCCATCGGGCATCGCTTCGAGTTGCCTGCGCAAGGCAACCGTCTCGGCGCCAGCTTTCCATGCCTGCAATATCTGGCCGGAAGCGTTGGCGGCTCGAAGGCCCTCGATGCTGTCCAGCATCAGTTCAATGCCGGGCGACACCACCAGCTTGTCGTAGCTGATCGTGGCACCGCCAGCCAAGGTGACGACCTTGCGCTGGGTATCAATCGCGCTGGCCATGTCTTTCACCACAGTCACCCCATGACGCCGGCTGAGCGCCGTGTAGGGCACGGTGAGGTCGGAGAGTTGCTTGCCGCCACTGAGCACGAGATTCGAAATCGGACAGGACATGAAGGCATCCTGTGGCTCGATCAACACGACGTCGATCCTGTAATCCGAGAACAAGCGAACATATTTGGCGGCCGTGGCGCCACCATAGCCGCCACCAATCACGACCACCTTGGCACGTGACGGCACGGGACTGGTGGCACAAGCAGCCAAGCCGAGGAGACTGAATGCTGCAGCGGATTGCAGAAGGGTGCGGCGCTGCAGACGGGGCTGCTTCAGCGTTGATGAGGTCGAGGTCATGGTCGTCCTTTACTTTTTCTGCGCGGCGAAATAGGTGGCGATCGCATCGATCTGACCATCGCTATAGCCCTTGCTGATCTGATGCATGACGGTGGCAGCACGGGTTCCGGCTTTGAAGGCCTTCACTTGCGTGATCAGATAGTCCTTGTCGAGTCCGGCCAGCGCGACCACTTGCGAGCCCGCGACAGCCCTTCCATCGGTGCCATGGCAATTGGCGCAGGTTGCGGCCAGGCTCCTGACGTAAAGCATTTGCTGCGTTGCAGCTCCTTGCGCCTGCGCCAAGCCCGCCAGGCTCCACAAGCCAGCGGCCAAGCATGGGAACCAGAGCATTTTTCTTGTTGCCATCAGATCTCTCCTCCATTGGTTGTCGAGATTCAACAATTTCATTGCCAGTCATTGCGGCGCCATGCTTGCCGGCAATACTGGCTGCCATCGGCGCTGCAGATAGAACCTCAGCGATCGAGCCTCAGTGATGGCTCTTGGGCCACCAAAGTCGTTTTCAACGACATTTCGAGGGCAAGGCCGCAACTATCGCACCGCTCGGCAAGCGTTGGCCATCAGGATTACCCTCACCCTTCGGGCCGACATGCGCCGGCATTTCAGGATCAGGATTTTCGGCTGGTCACGGTCCGGCCTCGCGCCGGGCTCCGCATCGACTTTAGGGGAACCGGAATCAGACCCCCAGATAGGCCGACAAAGCCGGATCGGCGCTGACTGCGTCCGCCCTGCCCTGCAGCACGACCTGGCCTTTTTGCAGCACCAGGGCCTGGTCTGAATGGGCCAGCACCTTGCGGTAATCGCGGTCGACGATCAAGGTGGCGATGCCGCTGGCGCGGATCTCGCCGATGACGCGCCAGATGTCGGCCACGATCAGTGGTGCCAGGCCTTCGGTGGCCTCGTCAAGGACGATCAGCTCGGGGTGAGTCATCAGCGCGCGGCCGATCGAGAGCATCTGCTGCTCGCCGCCTGACAACTGCGCGCCAAGGTTGTTGATGCGTTCCTGCAAGCGCGGGAAAGTCTCCAGCACGCGCTCGAGCGGCCAGTCATTGCGGCCATCGACGCCGCGCCTCGCCGCCATGCACAGGTTTTCGCGTACCGACAGGTTTGGAAACACGCCGCGCCCCTCAGGCACATAGGCCAGCCCCAGACGCGCGACCTGATGCGGTTTGAACTGCGAGGCATCTTGCCCGAACAGCTGGATCCGGCCTTGGCGCTGCACCACATGGCCAAGCAATGTGCGGATCAAGGTGCTCTTGCCCATGCCATTGCGGCCCAGCAGCCCGACGGTGGCGCCGCGGGCGATCTGCAGGTCTATGCCATGCAGCACATGGCTGGAACCGTACCAGGCATGCAGGCCGCGGGCGTCGACGATCAAGTCTTCGCCCATCTCAATGTTCTCCCAGATAGGCGATGCGGACTTCAGCGCTGTTGCGCACGAAGTCGGGTGTGCCGGAAGCGATCACCGACCCGTTGACCATCACCGTGATGCAGTCGGCGATGCGGAACACTGCATCCATGTCATGTTCGACCAGCAAGATCGCGTGGCCGGTTTTCAGCTCGGCCAGCAGCGCCAGCATGCGTTCGGTCTCTTCGGCGCCCATGCCGGCCAGAGGTTCGTCGAGCAGGAGCACCTGCGGCTCGATCGCCAGGCACATCGCGATCTCCAGCTGTCGCTTCTGGCCATGGGAAAGCAGGCCCGCTGGCCGGTCAAGCAGATCGTCGAGTCCGGCATGCGTAGCTGCCTGCCTGGCCGCACCACAACTGGCCTCGCAGCTCTGGGCATCGCGCCACCAGACCCAGGGCTTCTGGGTCCTGGCCTGGGCCGCCAGGCGGCAGTTTTCAAACACGCTGAAGTCGGGATAGATGGTGTTGCGCTGATAGCTGCGCCCGAGCCCATGGCGGGCGCGGCGCGGCTGCGACCAGCGGGTCACGTCCTGCCCGAGCAGTTCGACCTGCCCGCTACTCGGTGCCAACTCACCGGAAAGGATGTTGATCAAGGTCGACTTACCGGCGCCATTGGTGCCGATCAAGGCATGCACGCTGCCGCGTTGGAGGTCAACCGAAACCTCATTGAGCGCCAGCAGGCCGCCCCAGCGGCGCGTGATCCCGCGCCCGCGCAAGAGCAATTCGGAATCAGCCATGCTTCACCTCGGCGCCATCGGTACCGATCAGACGCCCGCGCAACCTCAAGGCGAGCTGCTCGGGGATGCCGACCAGACCCCGCGGCAACAGCGCCACGCTGGCGATGATGGTCAGTCCCAGGCCCAGATGCCAATGCTTGGCAAACTCGCCGAAGATCGCTTCCGATTTAAAGAACTCCTGCAGCAAGGCAAAGGCAAAAGCACCCAGCAAGGCACCGCGCAGATGGCCCAGTCCGCCCAGGATGATCATGATCAGCACCTCGCCGGACAGATGCCAGCTGATCAGTTCCGGATTGACAAAACCGTCCTTGACCGCAAACAGGAAACCGGCAAGCCCCGCGATGCCGCCCGAGATCACGAAGGCGGCCAACTTGTAGGGATAGGTCGAAAAACCAGTGGCCCGCATGCGCTGCTCGTTGATCCTGATACCGGCCAGCGCCCTGCCGAAACGCGATCGCAGCAACAGCGCCAGGAAGGCAAAGACCGCCAGCAGGCAGACCAGCGTGAAGTGATAAAGCTGCAGCGGCTTGTCGAGGTCGAGCCAAGCACCCAGCAAGGGCTTGCTGTTCAGGTAGATGCCGTCGGTGCCTCCGCCCAGCGAAGTGTCATGCACGACGTAATAAGCCATCTGCGCAAAGGCCAGCGTCACCATGATGAAGTAGACGCCCTTGGTGCGCAGCGACAAGGCGCCGACGAACAAGGCATACAGCGCTGCCGCGATGACGCAGGCCGGCAGCAGCCACAGCAGCGATGCTGATGAACCGTCATGCGGCGACAGCAACACCGCGGCATAGGCGCCGATGCCGAAGAATGCGGCCTGACCGAAACACACCAGACCAGTGCTGCCGACCAACAGCTCGAGGCTGAGGGCGAAGACGGCAAAGATCATGATCTTGGTGACCAGATCGACCTCATATTTGCCGGCCCATTGCGGCAACAGAGCCAGCAGCGCGAAGACTGCGGCGACGACGATGACTTTGGATTTATTCACGGATTCGATTTCAATTCAGCCGGCTTTGAACAGGCCGTCGGGCTTCCACAGCAGGATCAAGGCCATCAATAGGTAGACCAGCACACCCGAGGCCTGCGGCAGCAGCACCTTTCCGAAGGTGTCGACCAGGCCGATCAGCAGCGAGGCCGCCAGCGCACCGCGGATCGAACCGATGCCGCCGATGACGACAACGACAAAGCACAGGATCAGCACGCTGTTGCCCATGCCCGGATAGACCGAAGAAACTGGCGCTGCGACCATGCCGGCCAGCACGGCAATCGCCACGCCGGCGGCAAACACCACCCGATACAAAAACTTGATGTCGATGCCCAACGACTGGACCATCTCGCGGTTGCTGCTGCCGGCGCGAATCATCATGCCCAGCCGGGTGCGGGTGAAGACAAAGTACATACCCAGGGCCAGCAGCAGGCAGACCCCAGAAACGAAGAGCCGGTAGACCGGGTAGGTCATCAGCTCACCCAGCGGCAGCGAACCGGCCAGCAACTCGGGCATCGCCACGCCATGCACATCGTCGCCGACCAGCAGGCTGCGCAATTCCTCGAAGACAAGGATCAGCCCGTAGGTCATCAGCACCTGCTGCAGATGCTCGCGTTCATAGAGGAAGCTGAAGAACGCCCATTCCAGCAGATAGCCCAGCAGCACGGCCAGCAAAACGCCCACCAGCAAGGTGGCAAAAAAACCGCCGCCAAAAATGCTGCCCACGACAGGCGCCAGGGCATAAGCCATGTAGGAGCCCATCATGTAGAAGCTGCCATGGGCGAGGTTGATCACGCCCATGATGCCGAAGATCAGGCTCAGGCCCGATGCCACCAGAAACAGCAGCAAACCGTATTGCAGCGAGTTCAGGCATTGAATGAGAAAAATCGTCAGATCCATCGCTGCAGTTCCGGCCTGGTTCGATCAGCTCTTGCAGCCGCGCGCCGGGTCGGCAAGGGCTTTGCTGGCGATACCGACCAGCTTGTTTTCCTTGCCGATGACCTGGCGCAGATAGATGTCCTGCACCGGGTTATGCGCCTTCGAGATCGTGAACGCACCGCGCGGGCTGTCGATTTTTTCCTTCTCGACCGCAGCGGCAAACTGAGCCTTCTTGCTCAGGTCGCCCTTGACGGCCTTCAGTCCGACCGCCAGCAACTGCGCCGCGTCATAGCCTTGCACGGCATAGACATCGGGTTGCAACTTGAAGCTCTTGGCATAGGCCAGCCTGAAGGCATTGTCTCTGGCCGTGCCCAGACTGTCGGCGTAATGCAGCGTCGTGTACATCCCTTCGGCGGCATCACCCTGCGCATCGAGCGTACCCTCGGTGATGAAGCCGGCGCCATAGAGCGGAATCGCTTTCTTCAAGCCGGCTGCCGCATAGTCCTTGACAAACTTGACCGCTCCCGCACCGGCGAAAAAGGTATAGACCGCGTCGGGCTTGGTCGCTGCGATTTCGGTCAGCAGCGCCTGGAATTCGACATTCGGGAATGGCAGGCTGAGTTCCTTGACGACGCTGCCGCCGCCCTTTTCGAAGCCTTCCTTGAAGCCGCGCACCGACTCATCGCCCGCCCCGTACTTCCAGGTGATCGTGACCACTTTCTTCAGCCCCTTGGCGGCCAACACATTGCCCATCGCATAGCCGGGCTGCCAATTGGAGAAGGAAGAGCGGAAGATGTTTGGCGCGCACATCGGGCCGGTCACCGCATCAGCACCTGCATTGGGAACGATCAAGAGCGTGCCGTTGTCCTTGGCGACCTTGGCCATCGCCATCGCGACGCCGGTGTGAACCGAACCGATCAGCACGTCGACGTTGTCGCGCTTGACCAGCTTATTGACGTTGTCGGTGGCTTTGGACGGGTCCGATTCGTCGTCGACCTTGACGAATTCGACTTCGCGCCCGCCAAGCTTGTTGCCCTGCTCGGACAGGTAGAGCTTGAAACCGTTTTCGATCGCAGTGCCCAAGGCGGCAAAAGTGCCGGTGTAAGGCAGCATCAGACCGACCTTCAGCTTGGGCGCATTCTGGGCCAGCAGCGAGGTCGAAAACATCACGGCTGCAGCCGCGATCATTGAATTACGGAATTTCATGGTTTGTCTCCTTGTCGTTGAAAAAATGAAACGGCGGCTTCGATCAGCCGGTCTTTCTGGTCCCGATGCGGCGAATGCCCGCAGTCCGCCAATTCCAGCAGTTCGCATTGCCGCACCTGGCTGGCAATGCGTTGGACTTGCTCAAGTGTGCCGTATTCGTCGTCGCTGCCCTGCACCAGCAGCAATGGGCAGTTCAGCGAAGCCAAATGATCATCGATGCACCAGGAACGAAATCCGGGGTTCAACCAGATGTCGTTCCAGCCCCAGAAGGCCGAATCAGGGTCTGCATGGTACTTCGCCAGGCGCTGGCGCAGATCGGTCTGCAAATAGGCTGTTCTGGCCGCGGCGATGTTGGCGATCGTGAGGTCTTCGACAAAGCAATGCGGCGCCAGCAGGATCGCCCCGGCCACCTGCGCCGGGAACATCGCGGCATAAAGCAAGGCGATCGACGCGCCATCGCTATGCCCGAACAGCCAGACCGGCTGCTCAAGCTTCAAAGCACGGCAAAGTGCGGGCAGCAGTTGATCGGCCTGCCGGTGCATGAAGTCGGGTGACAAGGCTTGCCCGGCTTCACGCGGCGTCGACTGGCCATAGCCGGGGCGCGAATAGACCAGCCCACGGCAATCAAGGGCAGCGCAAACCAAGGCCGGGAAATCACGCCACATCGACAAGGATCCGAGACCTTCGTGCAGAAAAATCATCAGCGGCCGTTCGCCTGCATCAGCGTTCAGCCATTGGTACTCGATCTTCACTAAGCCTTGCGGCAGCGCAAGATCGACGAATTCGCTGGCCAAGCTCATCGCTTCGCTGCCTCCGATTCGATCGCGCGCAGCTTGAAGCGCTGGATCTTGCCGGTTGCCGTCTTCGGCAACTCGTCCAGGAATTCGATGATGCGCGGGTATTTGTAGGGCGCCAGTCGTTCCTTGACAAAGGCCTTCAGCTCGGCCTCGTCAGCCTGCTGGCCGGATTTCAGCACCACATAGGCCTTGGTCTTGGTCAGCCCCTGCTCGTCGGTCACGCCGATGACAGCAGCTTCCAGCACGCTCGGGTGTTGGACTAGCGCGGCTTCGACCTCGAACGGCGAGACATAGATGCCGCTGACCTTGAGCATGTCGTCACTGCGTCCGGAGTAGGTATAGCTGCCGTCAGCATTGCAGACATATTTGTCACCGCTTTTGGTCCAGCCGCCCTGAAAGGTCTGGCGGGTTTTCTCGTTATTGCCCCAGTACATCATCGCGGCCGAGGGCCCGTGGATATAGAGCTCGCCGAGCTCACCCTCCGCCACCCGGCTACCTTCCTCATCGCGCAACTCGATCCGATAGCCCGGCACCGGCCAGCCGGTGCTGCCATAGCGCACCTTGCCAGGCAGATTCGACAAATAGACATGCAGCATCTCGGTGGAGCCGATGCCGTCGATGATGTCGACGCCGAAATGCTTCTTGAAGCGTTCACCCAGATCCGCCGGCAATGCTTCGCCTGCGGATGAGACCAGGCGCAAGGCCACATCAGTTGCCGCCGGCAGTTCGGGATGAGCCAGCATGCCGGCAAAACCGGTCGGCGCGCCGTAGAAAACACTCGGCCGCAGCCCGCCGACCGCGCCCTTGAGTCGCTTGAAGGTCGCCGCTGGTGTCGGCCTCTCGGCCATCAGGATCGTCGTTGCGCCGACCGCCATCGGGAAGGTCAAGGCATTGCCCAGACCATAGGCAAAGAACAGTTTGGCAGCGGAGAAACAGACATCATTCTCACGCAAGGCCAGCACGCCCTTGGCATAGAGTTCACAAGTCCAGTACGGGTTGGCATGCGAGTGCACCGTGCCCTTGGGCCGCCCGGTCGAGCCGGACGAATAAAGCCAGAAGGCCGGATCATCGGCACCGGTATTGGCGGCTTCTTGCAGCGGCTGTTGCGATTGCAAAAAGGCTTCGAAGTCGATTTGCCCGTCATGCAGGGGCGCGGCAGGTCGCGACACGATCACCACGCCGAGTTCATGCCCCGACTTGCTCATCGCTGCCGTCAGCGCAGGCAGCAAGGCGCCCGATACCAGCGCGGCTTGGGCGCGCGAGTTTTCCAGCATATAGGCATAGTCATCCGCGGTCAGCAGGGAATTGACCGCCACTGGCACCAGGCCGGCGTAGATGGCGCCGAGAAAGCTCACCGGCCAATCATTGCAGTCCTGCATCAAGAGCAGCACCCGCTCTTCGCGCCGCAGGCCGGCAGCCAGCAGTCCGGCAGCGACGCAGCGCACCCGTTCATCGAGCTGCCCGTAGCTCAGCGACCCCAGGTCATCGACAAAGGCGGCTTTTTGCGGCCGCTCTTGATTGACCGACAGCAGATGCCGGGCGAAGTTGAAGCGCTCGGGGGGCGCTATCACAGCGGATGGATTGGAAGAATCATTCATCTGGAATTCCTTGCCCGGCTGTCTGTCAGGGATTCAATCGTTGCTCGAACCGAGCAGGCTCAACACCGCCATGCTCGCTTGCAATGCACTGCGGCGATGATAGAAATTCAGCGCCCTGGCGCCGCCAAGTTCTTCGCCGCCACCGGCTCGCCCCGGGCCGCCATGCATGGACTGCGGCATCACATTGCCATGCCCGGTCTGGCTGGCGGCGACGTCGGGCGACACGATATGCACGCGGCCATTGCTGTCAGCCAACTCGAGCGCGGCGTCGGCCAAGGCAGCCGGATCGCTGCCGTAGACCGAAGTGACCAGTGATCCCTGGCCGCGCCGGATCAAGGTCAGCGCATGGCTGATGTCGGCGCTTCCGGGCTGACTGCGGTAGGCAATCAAAGTGGCCACCGGCCCGAAGACTTCGGTGTCATGGACGCGGTCAGCCGCATCGCTGCCGGCCGGGCTGCCGGTGCCGAGCAAGGTCGGCCCGATGCAGCAGCTGGTCAATGCATCAGCATCAACCAACAATGCCTCAGCGCCGTCGTACAACACCGTGGTCTGGGCCATCAGATGGACCAGGCCTTCGCGTACCGCCTGCAGCTGGGCCTGATTGACCAAGGCACCCATGCGCACCGACTCATTGCGCGGATTGCCGACGCTGACTTTGGCCAGGCGGGCGGAGATGGCCTGGGCCGCCGCGGCATAGACCGGCTCGGGGACGAAAATACGCCGGATCGCGGTGCATTTCTGGCCTGACTTGACCGTCATCTCGCGTGCTGCTTCCTTGACCAGCAGGTCGAACGCTTCGCTGCCCGGCGCTTCACCTGGCAACAGCAAGGCCGAATTGACGCTGTCGGCCTCGATATTGATCCGCACCGATCGGCTTGTCACTGCCGGGTGGGAACGGATCTGCGCCGCAGTTTCGGCCGAGCCGGTGAAGGACATGACATCAAAGGTCTGCAACTGGTCCATCAACCCTGCCGGGCTGCCGCAGATGACCGAGATCGCACCGGCCGGGAAGATGCCGGCATCGACGATGTCCTTGACCATGCGTTGGGTCAGCCAGGCCGTCGCAGTGGCTGGCTTGACGATCACCGGCACACCCGACAACAAGGCCGGCGCAGCTTTTTCCCATAATCCCCAGGCCGGGAAATTGAAGGCATTGATGAACAAGGCAATACCGTGGGTCGGCGTCAGCAGATGCTGGGACTGGAACAAGGGATCCTTGGCCAGGCGCGCCGTGGGTCCGTCCAGCATGAAGCGTCGCTCACCCAGCGATTCGCCCAGCTTGGCATAGCTGCCCAGCGTGAAGATCGCGCCGTCGATGTCGACCGCCGAGTCGTTCTTGACCGTGCCGCTATTGGCGGTGGCGATCTCGTAATAGGCCTCGCGCTGGCCCTGCAGGACCTTGACTGCCGCGCCGAGCATCGCGGCGCGCTGCACATAACTGAGCGCGCGCAGACTGGCACCGCCTTGCTCGCGGGCAAACTTGAAGCCCGCAGCCAAGTCCAGGCCGGTGGCATCGACCCGGACCAGTTCCTGCCCGGTGACCGGATCAGTCAAAGTGGCGCCGAAGGCATTGCCGAATTGCCATTGGCCGGCGAGATAGTTGGGAAGCAGATCGGTCATTGGAGGTCTCGGAATGTCGTTCATTGCGTGAATTCGATGCGGCCCTGGGGCAGCAGATAGAGCACCAGGGCACGGCCACCGGTCACCGTCGGCCGATGCGCACTGCCGGGCGGGCAGACCAGCCAGCCCTGCGGGCGGCCGTCAAACCTGGCCCCGGAGTCGATCGGCAGGATCAGATCGATCTCGCCCAGCGGATGGACATGGTGCGGGCCAGCGACATTGGCCATGTCGACCACATCGACCGAATAGCCCTGCAAGTCATCGGCCGGTTTGAAAATCCGTCCGTAACGCAATCCGCCGCCTTCGCGCTCGCAAAGCCAGCCTTGCTCGACGCCATCGATGCAGGCGTCCTTCAGGGCGGCAAAGCTGGCTGAGCCGGGGCCATGTTCGGCATTCAGCCAGGCATCCAGACCTTGGTCGAGCGGACGCCCGGCCAAGGCTGAGGTCAGCGCCATCAACTGGGTTCTAAAACCGGCTTTTGCCGCGGCGGTATCTGACATAGATCACTCCAATCGCAATTCGCACTTGCAAATCCATCTCGCATGAATTATTGTGCATTGACGTACGATAATGCTTAGAAAACATCCTGTCAAGCAATATATTGCATATCGTGATTTCCACTTGAGCCAACATGTCCACTGAAGAAACGATCATCGACAGCCCGCGGGCGGGCAGCGAATCAACTCATGCCGAGAAGAATGCCTTCCTGGTCGGTCTGGGAGAGCGGGCGCGCGCGTTGCGGGCGCGCCGCGGCATGACCCGCAAAGCGGTCGCCTCCAGCGCCGGCGTCTCCGAGCGCCATCTGGCCAACCTCGAATATGGTGAAGGCAATGCCTCGATCCTGGTCTTGCTGCAGGTGGCCGGAGCGCTGCAATGCAGCCTGGCCGAGTTGATCGGCGACATCAGCACCTCGAGCCCGGAATGGCTGCTGATCCGTGAATTGCTCGAACGCGCGGACGAAGCCAGCTTGCGCAAGGCGCGCATTGCGATCGGCCAGGCGCTGGGTACCGGCGGCAGCAGCGCCATCGCCAACCCGCGCGTTGCGCTGGTCGGCTTGCGCGGGGCAGGCAAGTCAACACTTGGGCAGATGCTGGCCGATGACCTTGACTTCCCCTTTGTCGAGTTGAGCCGGGAAATCGAGAAGTTTGCCGGCTGCAGCGTTGCCGAAATTCAGGCCCTCTACGGCATGAATGCCTATCGCCGCTATGAGCGCCGTGCGCTGGAAGAGGCGATCCAGATCTATCCCGAAGCGGTCATCGCGACCCCAGGCGGCTTGGTCTCGGACCCGGCCACCTTCAACCAACTGCTCAGCCATTGCACGACGGTCTGGCTGCAGGCTGATCCCGAAGACCATATGAAGCGCGTTCAGGCGCAGGGCGATTTGCGCCCGATGGCGGCAAGCAAGGAGGCGATGGAAGACCTCAAGAGCATCCTGGCCGGGCGAGCCGCCTTCTATTCAAAGTCCCAGTTGAGCGTTGACACCAGCGCCCAGCAACTCGATGCGACCTTCCAGTTGCTGCGCGGCAAGGTACGGGAACTTCTACAACTGCCGGGATAAAAATCAAAAGATGCAAAAAAATGCTTGATCTTTGCCGGTGACATGCATTATTATTCATGCACCGGATGCAGAATCTTGCGTTTTTTTACTTCCAGCGAAGGAATTTCCCGATGTCGACCTCCACCCCCGCCCGCGTCGAGTACCAGACCGAGCCCGGCAGTTACAAGCATCTGCAGTTGAGTTTCAATGGCCCGGTGGCGACGCTGGCGATCGACATCGATGAAAACGCCGGTCTTCGTGAAGGCTACAAGCTCAAGTTGAACAGCTATGACCTGGGGGTCGACATTGAGCTCAACGATGCGATCGGCCGCATCCGCTTCGAACATCCGGAAGTGCGCTGCGTCGTCATCACCAGCGCAAGAGACAAGGTCTTCTGCTCCGGCGCCAACATCTTCATGCTGGGCGTTTCGAGTCACTCCTGGAAAGTGAACTTCTGCAAGTTCACCAATGAAACCCGCAACGGCCTGGAAGACAGTTCGCGCTACAGCGGTCTGAAATTTCTGGCTGCCGTGAACGGCGCTTGCGCCGGCGGCGGCTATGAGCTGGCCCTGGCATGCGACGAAATCATCCTGGTCGACGACCGCAGCAGCGGAGTCAGCTTGCCCGAAGTGCCATTGCTTGGCGTCCTGCCCGGCACGGGCGGTCTGACCCGCGTGACCGACAAGAAGCATGTGCGCCATGATCTGGCGGACATTTTTTGCACCAGCGTGGAAGGCGTGCGGGGCCAGAAAGCCAAGGACTGGCGCCTGGTCGACGACATCGCCAAGCCGGCTGAATTTGCCCGCAAAGTGCAGGCCCGCGCGCTGGAACTGGCCGCTTTGAGCGACCGCCCGGCAGAAGGTCGTGGCGTCAAGCTCGGAACCCTGCAACGCAGCATCGAGGCCGATGCGCTGATCTATTCGCATGTCAGAGTCGAGATTGACCGCACCAAGCGCACCGCAGCTTTCATCGTTTCAAGCCCGCACGGCCCGCAGCCGACCGACCTGGCCGGCATCGAGGCGGCCGGCGACCAATGGTTCCCGCTGCTGATGGCGCGCGAGCTCGAAGACGCGATCCTGCAGATGCGCACCAGCGAGCTCGACATCGGCGTCTGGCTGATCAAGACCGAAGGCGATGCCGCTGCAGTGCTCGCCACCGATGCGGTCTTGATCGCGCATCAAAATCATTGGCTGGTGCGGGAAACCATTGGCTTGCTGCGCCGCACCTTCGCGCGACTCGACGTGACTTCGCGCAGCCTGTTTGCGCTGATCGATGCCGGCTCATGCTTTGCCGGCAGCTTTCTGGAACTGGCCCTGGCCTGCGACCGCAGCTATCAGCTGGCTTTGCCTGACGACGAGACGGCAGCACCGAAGATCACTTTGTCAGACTGCAACTTCGGCATCTATCCAATGGTGACCGGGCAGAGCCGCTTGCAGCGACGCTTCTACAAGGAGCAGGCCGCGATCGACCCATTGCGCGCAAATTGCGGCCAGGCCCTGGACGCCGATGCAGCCTTCGCCCTGGGCTTGGTGACCGCCAACCCCGACGACATCGACTGGGCCGATGAAATCCGCATCGCCATCGAAGAGCGCGTGGCGATGTCGCCCGACGCATTGACCGGACTCGAGGCCAATCTGCGCTTCAACGGGCCGGAGAACATGTTCACCCGCATCTTCGGTCGTCTGACAGCATGGCAGAACTGGATCTTCCAGCGCCCCAACGCTGTCGGCGAAAAAGGCGCCTTGAAGGTCTATGGCAAAGGCGACAAAGCCGTCTTTGACTGGAACCGCGTCTAGAAATACTCTGCATAACCCGATACCCCCATTAGCCCCGCAAATATCCCAGGAGAATTCGATGTCCGGCATCAACTACAGCGAGAAAATTCCCAACAATGTCGATCTGTCGAGCGACCGCACCTTGCAGCGCGCGCTCGAACAATGGCAGCCCAACTTCATCAGTTGGTGGGATGACATGGGCCCTGAAGGCTCGACCGACATGGATGTCTACCTGCGCACGGCGATCAGCGTCGATCCGCAAGGCTGGGCCCAGTTCGGCCATGTGAAGATGCGCGACTACCGCTGGGGCATCTTCCTGAACCCGGGCGATGCTGACCGGACGATCCATTTCGGCGACCACAAGGGCGAAAAAGCCTGGCAGGATGTGCCAGGCGAGCATCGTGCCAATCTGCGCCGCATCATCGTCACGCAAGGCGACACCGAGCCTGCATCGGTCGAGCAGCAGCGCCAACTCGGCTTGACTGCACCCAGCATGTATGACCTGCGCAACCTGTTCCAGATCAACGTCGAAGAAGGCCGCCACCTCTGGGCGATGGTCTATCTCCTGCACAAGCATTTCGGCCGCGATGGCCGCGAAGAAGCCGAAGCGCTGTTGCAGCGCCGCAGCGGCCATGAAGACAACCCGCGCATCCTCGGGGCTTTCAACGAGCAGACGCCCGATTGGCTGAGCTTCTTCATGTTCACCTATTTCACCGACCGCGATGGCAAGTTCCAGCTCTGCGCGCTGGCCGAATCAGCCTTCGACCCGCTGGCGCGCACCAGCAAATTCATGCTGACCGAAGAGGCGCACCATATGTTCGTCGGCGAGTCGGGCATCTCGCGCGTGATTTCACGCACAGCGCAGATGATGAACGAGCTCAAGACCGACGATGTCGGCCGTCTGCGCGCCGCTGGCGTGATCGATCTGCCAACGATTCAGCGCTATATCAACTTTCATTTCAGCGTCACCATCGATCTGTTCGGCGCTGACGAATCGAGCAATGCTGCGATCTTCTACAGCTCCGGCCTGAAAGGCCGTTATGAAGAAGGCAAGCGCGCTGATGACCATGTGCTGAAGGGCCATACCTACAAGGTGCTCGAAACCCGCAACGGCCAATTGGTGGAAAAGGAAGTCCCGATGCTCAATGCCCTCAATGAGGTGCTGCGCGATGACTACATCAAGGACTCGGCCGCAGGTGTCGGGCGCTGGAACAAGGTGCTGGAAAAAGCCGGCATCCCAACCCGCTTGAGCGTGCCGCACAAGGCCTTCCATCGCAATATCGGCTCGCTGTCCCAGGTGAAGATTTCGCCCGATGGTCGCGTCCTCAACGATGCCGAGTGGAACGCCAAGGTCAACGCCTGGCTGCCTAGCGCAGAAGACCGCGCTTTTGTGGCAAGCCTGATGGGCCGGGTGGTCGAGCCAGGCAAGTTTGCCAACTGGATCGCACCGCCGGTGATGGGCATCAACCGTCAGCCGGTCGATTTCGAATATGTGCGTTTCAACTAAGAACTTATCCGGAAATAAACGGGCAGAGGATGGCGAGGTGGTTTGGACGCAGGGCAAGGCGCAAACCACAGCGATACCCAGCAGTATCGCGAGGATTGGCAACGCAGCCATGCGTTCAAAGCGACCGTCAGCCGACCCAGGCTATTTACGGACAAGTTCTAAGCCGGACAATATTCGGAATTGGCACAAGGAGTAGCGGCAACATGGAAATGATCCAGCAGCATCTGATCGACCCGGAGATCTGCATCCGCTGCAACACCTGTGAGGACATCTGCCCTGAAAAAGCGATCACCCATGATTCGCGCAACTATGTGGTGCAGGCCGATCTGTGCAATTCATGCATGGCCTGCATTTCGCCCTGCCCGACCGGGTCGATCGACAACTGGCGCAACATGCCGCGGGTCATTGCCTATTCAATTGAAACTCAGCTCGAGTGGGAGGAACTGCCGCCCGAACTGAGTGCCGAGCAACTCGCCGAGCAAGGCTTGAGTGGGGTCGATCTGCCCGCCCCCGTTGAAGCGCCGACGGCGGCGACCCCGACCCTCAACAATGCCTCCTATGGCGCGGTCTTGCCGCCCTGGTCGGCCGCCCATCCCTATACCAATTTGTACGGTCCCAAGGCGGCAGAAAAAACCATCGAAGCCCGCGTGGTCGGCAATGTGCGCGTGACCGAGGCAGGCGCCAGCGCTGGCAAGGACTACGACACCCACCATATCGTGCTCGATTTCGGCGGCCTGTCCTTCCCTGTGCTGGAAGGGCAAAGCATCGGCATCATTCCGCCCGGCACCGACGACCAGGGCCGTGCTCATCACGCAAGGCAATACTCGATTGCCAGCCCGCGCAATGGCGAACGTCCTGGTTACAACAATCTGTCCTTGACGATCAAGCGCGTGCTGGAAGACCATCAAGGTCAGCCGGTGCGCGGCATCGGTTCGAACTACATGTGCGATCTTAAAATTGGTGACAAGGTGCAGGTGATCGGGCCCTTCGGCAGCAGCTTTTTGATGCCGAATCACCCGCGCTCGAACATCGTCATGATCTGCACCGGCACCGGCAGCGCACCGATGCGCGCGATGACCGAATGGAGGCGCCGTTTGCGCGCCAGCGGCAAGTTCGAGGCCGGCAAGCTGATGCTGTTTTTCGGCGCGCGCACGCAGCAGGAACTGCCCTATTTCGGCCCCTTGCAGAATCTGCCCAAGGACTTCATCGACATCAACTTTGCATTTTCCAGAACACCCGGCCAACCCAGGCGCTATGTGCAAGACCTGCTGCGCGAACGTGCTGCCGACCTCGCGCCGCTGCTGAATGACGCCGACACCTGCTTCTATGTCTGCGGCCTCAAGGGCATGGAAGAAGGCGTCTTGCTGGCAATGCGCGACATCGTGCATCACGCCGGCCAGGACTGGGAACGGATCGGTGCAGCGCTCAAACGCGAAGGTCGCCTGCATCTGGAAACCTATTGATGCTGCGCTTTCAAACGCCGCCCGCTCTGCCATTCCAAGACTGCTGATTCCCAGATGAAATTCAAGGACTTCCATGCCGGACAGGTCATCGCCGCCGGCCCTTACCTCGTGACCGAGGCCGAAGTGATCAAGTTTGCCGATGCCTTTGATCCTCAGTGGTTTCACAACGATGTCGAGGCCGCCAGCCAAGGCCGCTTCGGCGGCCTGATTGCCAGCGGCTGGCATACCTGCAGCATCGCGATGAGGCTGCTCGCCGATGCCGCTCTGCAGGGTTCCGAGTCCTTTGCCTCACCCGGGCTGGCCTATGTCAAATGGCTGCACCCGGTGCGTCCAGGCGACGCCTTGAGCGTCAAAGCTACCGTATTGGAAACGCGCATTTCCAGCAGCAAGCCTTCGCTGGGTATATTGCGCTGGCGCTGGCAGCAATTCAACGCCGAAAACATCGAAGTGCTGGACCTCGAAGCGACCAGCCTGTTTGACCTATCCCGGAGTGATTCCCTATGAACCAGGCTTTTATCTGCGATGCGATCCGCACGCCCTTCGGCCGCTATGGCGGATCACTCAGCTCGGTTCGCACCGACGACCTCGGCGCAATCCCGATCAAGGCCTTGATGGCGAGAAATCTCGGCGTCGATTGGTCGCAGATCACCGATGTGCTTTACGGCTGCGCCAATCAGGCGGGGGAGGACAACCGCAACGTCGCCCGCATGGCGGCCTTGCTGGCCGGTCTGCCGGTAGACGTCCCGGGCGCGACGATCAATCGGCTTTGCGGTTCAGGCCTGGACGCAGTCGGCAGCGCAGCAAGGGCGATCAGAAGCGGCGAGGCCGGGCTGATGATTGCCGGCGGTGTTGAAAGCATGAGCCGCGCGCCCTTTGTCATGCCCAAGGCCGAAACCGCCTTCAGCCGCAGCAACAACGTCTATGACACGACGATAGGCTGGCGCTTCGTCAACAAGCTGATGAAAGCGCAGTACGGTGTCGACGCGATGCCCGAAACCGCCGAAAACGTCGCCATGGATTTCGGCATCGAACGCGACGCCCAGGACCGGATGGCTTTGCGATCCCAGGTCAATGCGCTGCGTGCCCAGCAGGACGGTTTCCTGGCAGCCGAGATCATCCCGGTCACGCTGCCGCAGAAAAAAGGCGATGCGATCGTGGTCAGCCAAGACGAACATCCACGCGCCAGCTCGATGGAAATTTTGGCCGGGCTCAAGGGCATCGTCCGCCCCGACGGCACGGTAACTGCCGGCAACGCTTCGGGCGTCAACGACGGTGCTTGCGCCCTGCTGCTGGCCAGCGAGGCCGAAGCCAAGCGCCATGGCTTGACGCCGCGCGCCCGCGTGGTTGGCATGGCGACCGCCGGCGTCGCACCCCGCATCATGGGTTTCGGCCCCGCGCCAGCCACCCGCAAGGTGCTGGCTTTGACCGGATTGAGTCTGGCGCAGATCGACGTGATCGAGTTGAACGAAGCCTTTGCCGCCCAAGGTCTGGCCGTCCTGCGCGACCTCGGCCTGGCTGACGATGATGCGCGAGTCAACCCGAACGGCGGTGCCATCGCCCTGGGCCATCCGCTCGGCGCCAGCGGCGCCAGGTTGGTGACCACCGCGGTCAATCAATTGCACCGCTCGGGAGGTCGTTACGCCCTGTGCACGATGTGCATCGGCGTCGGCCAGGGCATTGCGCTGATCATCGAGCGCGTCTGAGCACAACCGCTGTTCCAGGCGCTATACCTCAGTCGCTTGGACCAACGGACTTGCGTCTCGGGCTGGCCGTTCGCCCGTTGTGCCCAGAGCAGCGGGCGAGTGGTGCAGCGAAGTCAAGGAGGAGGATCGGGCAAGGCACGATCCGGAGGACATGAGCGAAACCGCTCGCCCGCTGCTCTGTGCATCACGGCCCGTTGTCCAATAGAAACTCAGCAGGCGGCTAAATGATGTGCAGCAGCGTCGTGTGAATGAAGCCGCTCGCCCGTCGCGCCCAGAGCAGCCGACGAGTGGTGCAGCGAAGTCAAGGAGAAGGATCGGGCAAGGCACGATCCGGGGGACATGAGCGAAACCGCTCGCCCGCTGCTCCGGGCCAGTTGTTCGATAGACGCTGACCCCAATAAACCTAAACGATGTGCAAAAAAGTTGAGTTCTTGACTTCTTCCATCACCGCGTAAGTGCGGGTTTCGCGCACGCCGGGCAACTGCCACAGCACCGCACCGGCGAAATCGCGATAGGCGTTCATGTCGGCAACGCGGGTCTTGAGCAGGTAGTCAAAGCCGCCAGCCACCATATGGCATTCCATGATTTCGGGTCGCGCCTGTACCGCGGCCTTGAACTGATCGAACACATGGGGCGTCGTCCGGTCGAGCAGGATTTCAACAAAAACCAGCATGCCGACACCCAGCTTCAAGGGGTCAAGCCGCGCCTCATAGCCAAGGATATAGCCCTCGCGTGTCAGCCGCTGCACTCGCGCCAGCACCGCCGTCGGCGACAAGGCCACCGATTCGGCCAGCTTGAGGTTGCTGATCCGGCCATCGCGTTGCAGGAGGTCAAGGATGCGCAGATCAATGCGGTCAAGTTCACTCATAGGGGCTTTCGTCAACTGACAATTATTCTAATGAAGTGGTAAAAAACGAAATTTTATTCGTTGAATATTCGATCATTATCTGCCTGCTCTCCAAAAATAATCAAACAAGCTGATTGCAGGCATACCATGACGACATCGCTTCAAGCCGCTGCAGCGAAAGCTGCCGACCCGCTGGACGGTCCCTTGCCGCGTTCGCCGCTGCGCGAGGCGATCAATGCAAGCTGGCGCAAGCCGGAAACCGACTTGCTGCCGGATCTGCTGGACCTGGCCCGCATCAGCCCGGCCATGCAGGACAAGACCCAGCGTCTGGCGGGCGAGTTGGCAAGCCGGCTGCGCTTGCGCAAACCCGCCACGGGCCGTGCCGGACTGGTGCAGGGTCTGTTGCAGGAATACGCGCTCTCGTCTCAGGAAGGCGTGGCGCTGATGTGCTTGGCCGAGGCGCTGCTGCGGATTCCCGACGCCGAAACACGCAACGCGCTGATTCGCGACAAGATCAGCCAAGGCGAATGGAACAGCCATCTCGGCCGCAGCCCTTCGCTGTTTGTCAACGCAGCGACCTGGGGGCTGCTGCTGACTGGCAAGCTGGTCAGCACGCACAGCGAAGCGGGACTCAACAGCAGGCTCGGCAAGCTGGTCCGCCAGGGCGGCGAACCCTTGATCCGCAAGGGTGTTGATCTGGCCATGAAGATGATGGGCGAGCAGTTCGTCAGCGGCGAAACCATCGCGCTGGCGCTGCAGCAAGCCCGCAAGCTTGAAGCACAAGGCTTCAGCTATTCCTACGACATGCTGGGCGAAGCGGCGCTGACCGCCGAGGATGCAGCCGGCTATCTGGCGGCCTACGAGGCCGGCATCCATGCCATCGGCGCTGCTGCACAAGGCAGGGGCTTGTACGACAGTGCCGGCATTTCAATCAAGCTGTCGGCCCTGCATCCACGCTACAGCCGCGCCCAGTACCAGCGCGTGATGAGCGAGCTGTATCCGGTGCTGCTGAAGCTGGCCCTGCTGGCCAGGCATTACGGCATCGGCCTGAACATCGATGCCGAAGAGTCGGACCGGCTCGATCTGTCGCTGGACCTGCTCGAGCGGCTTTGCCTGGCGCCCGAGTTGCAGGGTTTCGACGGTATCGGCTTTGTCATCCAGGCCTACCAGAAGCGTTGCGTCGCTGTGGTCGACTTCCTGATCGAGCTGGCCCGACGCAGCCGGCATCGCTTGATGATCAGGCTGGTCAAAGGCGCTTATTGGGACAGCGAAATCAAGCGGGCCCAGCAAGACGGCATGACGGACTTTCCGGTCTACACACGCAAGGTCCATACCGATCTGTCCTACTTGGCTTGCGCGCGCAAGTTGCTGGCCGCCCCCGAGGAAATTTACCCACAGTTCGCGACCCACAATGCGCAGACGCTGGCGGCTGTTTATCAACTGGCCGACCCGGATCGCTACCATCACGGCCAGTATGAATTTCAATGCCTGCATGGCATGGGCGAGGCGCTTTACGAACAAGTGGTCGGGCCGACAGGCGAGGGCAAGCTGGGCCGCGTTTGCCGCATCTATGCGCCGGTGGGCAGCCACCAAACCCTGCTCGCCTATCTGGTGCGGCGACTGCTTGAAAACGGCGCCAACAGCAGTTTCGTCAACCAAGCGGCAGACCCATCGATCGCGATCGAGAAGCTGGTAGAAGACCCCCTCGAGACGGTCCGCAACATCGCCGCAGCCGAAGGCAGGATCGGTCTGCCACATCCCGCGATCGCTTTGCCGCCGCAGCTCTATGGCAATCAGCGCGCCAACTCGATGGGCTTTGATCTGGCCGACGATTCCTGCTTGGCTCAGCTGTCAAGTTTGCAGCAAAAGGCGACGAATGATCATTCGGCTGGCCCGATGCTGGCAAGGCCGGCGGCGCGCTCGGGCAGCCCTCATCCGGTCTTCAACCCGGCTGTCAACCCGGCTGATCGGAGTGACCGGCTGGGGTTGGTGCAGGAAGCCGATGCGGCCGATGTCGATTCTGCATTGGCAGCCGCGGCATTGTTCGCACCTGAATGGGCGGCCACGCCAGCGGGCGAGCGCGCCGCCATCCTGGAGCGCGCCGCCGATTCAATGCAGGCCGAGCTGCTGCCGCTGATGCTTTTGCTGATACGCGAAGCTGGCAAGACAGCGGCGAATGCGGTTGGCGAGGTGCGCGAGGCAATCGATTTTCTGCGCTATTACGCTGCCCAGATTCGCGATTGTTTTGACAACGCGTCCCATCACCCGCTGGGCCCGGTGCTCTGCATCAGCCCCTGGAACTTCCCGCTGGCGATCTTCACCGGTCAGGTGGCAGCTACCCTGGCCGCAGGGAACACGGTACTGGCCAAGCCGGCCGAACAAACACCGCTGATCGCGGCGCAAGCTGTGCGTCTGCTCTGGCACGCCGGCGTGCCGCAAGCAGCGCTGCAACTGCTGCCCGGTCAGGGCGAAACCGTCGGCGCGCAACTGGCCGGCGATCAACGCATTCAAGGACTGCTCTTCACCGGCTCGACTGCCGTCGCGCGGATCTTGCAGCGCAATCTGGCTGACCGCTTGGGACCGACCGGTCAGCCCTTGCCCTTGATCGCTGAAACTGGCGGCCAGAACGCGATGATCGTCGACTCTTCGGCCTTGACCGAGCAGGTGGTCAACGATGTGATCTCTTCTGCCTTCGACAGCGCCGGCCAGCGCTGCTCGGCGCTGCGCCTGCTCTGCCTGCAAGAAGATTGTGCCGACCGCGTCATCACCATGCTCAAAGGCGCCATGGCCGAGCAGCGGATCGGCAACCCAGCCCTCCTGGCCGTTGACATCGGCCCGGTAATCGACGCGGCCGCGCAGGACAGCATCCTGACCCACATCGAGGCGATGCGCGCCAAAGGCCATGCAGTCTTCCAACAGGGGCGCATTGCTGCAACAGACATCGAACAAGGCAGCTATATCTTGCCGACGCTGATCGAGATCGATGCCATCAGCGAACTGGGTGGCGAGGTGTTCGGGCCCGTGCTGCATCTGCTGCGCTATCGCCGCCGCGATCTGGGCCTGCTGATCGAGCAGATCAACGCCACCGGCTATGGCCTGACCCTGGGCTTGCACACAAGAATCGACGAGACGATTGCACAGGTCGTCAGCAGGGCCCAGGCCGGCAACCAATATGTGAACCGCAATATGGTCGGCGCGGTGGTCGGGGTGCAGCCCTTCGGCGGCGAAGGGCTGTCTGGCACGGGGCCCAAGGCCGGCGGCCCGCTCTACCAATCCCGCCTACTTTCCAGCCGACCGGCCGATGCGATGCGGCGCGCGATTGACTGGGTTGATCGGCAGCAGGACCCGCGCAATAGACCGCAGTCGATGGCTGGCGCCCTGCTGGATTTGCATGCCTGGGCCCATTCGCAAGGCCGGGCCGAACTGGCCCAAGCCTGCCAGGACCATGCCGAAAACGCCTGCAGCCAAGCAAACGTGCAGCTGCCAAGCGCCACTGGCGAGGACAACCGCTACTCGCTGCAAGCGCGCGCGCAGGTGCTTTGCCTGGCTTCAAACGACGATGACTTGCTGCTGCAACTGGCGGCCTTGCTGGCCGTCGGCAGCCGCGCCGTCTGGCCGGCCAGCCACTCGGCCATGCAGCGGCGGCTACCGGCCAGCGTTGCGGCCCGGATCGATGTGGTCGAAGACTGGCGCTCGGGCCAAGCCAGCTACCAGTTGGTCATGCACCAGGGCGACGATCAATCGCTTCGCAACACCTGCAAGGCAATGGCCGAGCGCGGAGGTGAGATCGTCAGCGTCCAGACCAACGTCGATGGTCGCTGGCCGCTGGAACGTCTGGTCTTCGAGCGCTCGCTGAGCATCAACACCGCCGCTGCCGGTGGCAATGCCAGTCTGATGACCTTGGGATGCTCTGCATAGCTCAACACGAGCGGGTGCGGTGCGGATCGGGATGGGATGCAAGGCGCATTTTGCGGCCAATAGCGCGTGCTATTGGAAATAAATGCAAGGCCGCAGACCGCCCGAGGCCGCGCCAGCACCAGCCGTGAGGGGTTATGCAGAGCATCCCTTCGGCTAAAGGAGGCTTCAGCTTCCCGCGTAAGCGAACAAGGCATCGCCGCTGGGCGAGCGGATCTGTGCGTTGAACGAAACGATGATGCGGTCGCGCAAGCCGGCATAAGGCATCGCCTTGTGCGGCAGGAATGCCGGGAACAGCAGCAGTTCGCCCTCTTGCGGCGTAATGTCCAGCGTCGCATGCTGCATCCAGGCATTGCCCATGTCGTTGTAGGCGCCGCCGAGCAGCGGGAACAGCGGGCTGTAAAAGCGCGTGACGCCGTTCAGCACACCGAATTGCGCCTGCTTGGCGCGTTCTTCGGGCGGATCGATCTGCACGTAATAGACGCCCGACCAGGAGCAGTTGCCGTGGGTATGGATGTCATGAAATGCCGCGCCGTTCTGGATCTGGAACCAGACGCCAATCAGTTCCAGTTGCAAGCCATGCTTGCCAGCCGGCCAGACACCGGCATTGGCCTGCTGCGCGGTGGTCTGCAAAGCGGCCGCGAAGAATTGCAGCAACTCCGCGAATTCAGGCAAATCCACCCTGGCCAGCAGGTCGTCGGCACTGGCGTAGAAAGCTGCCCCTGCGTCTTGTTTCGGGTCGGTGGCTCGCAGCGCCTGGAAGACCCGCGCCAGCAGTGGATTGATTTCGTTGGCACGCGCAAATTGGTGGCTTGCCATCGGCACCGGCCAATGCCTTTGCAGCGTTCGGGCAACCGGTTTTTCACTCATGCGGTGGTCGGCAGTTCGAGCTTCCAGCCAGTCCGTTCGGCCAGGCGCTGCAGGTCTTCCAGCGTGTCGAGGTCGGTGACGAAGCGCTGGTTGCTGCTGGCATGGACATGGACCAGTTCGGGCTGACTCTCGATCAAGTGCCGGCAGCCGAGGTTGACGCCGCTGGCCAGGATGTCGGCCTTGGCGATGTCGTCGAGCAAGATCGGGTTGCCGCGCTGGCCGTCGATCACCGGCACCAGCAGATGGCCGGCTGGGCGCTTCTTGAAGGCTGCGATCAACTCGGTCAGATCGGCCGCGCCGATCAGCGGCTGGTCAGCCAGCATGATGAAGACAGCGTCGAAATGCCCGCGCAGCGCCGCCAACCCGACCCGCACCGAGCTTTGCTGGCCCAGCGAATAATCGGCGTTGTGCGCCAGCGAAACCGGGAAACTCTGCACCTGCGCTTCGACCGCGTCGCGCTGATGGCCGGTGACGACGACAACTTCATCGACCCCTGCGCCGCTCAACGCGATCAACTGCCGACTGATCAGCGGTACGCCTTGCAAGCGGATCAATGACTTGGCCACTCCGCCCATGCGCTTGCCTTCACCGGCCGCCAGCAGCACCGCGCCGATGCGCAGGCGAGCATAAAGACCACCGCCCTGTTTGAGCAGACAACCCATGTCAAATCCTCCTGAGATTGAAATTCATGCAAGCAAGTCCGGCAATCGCGACAGGCTGGCCAGATTGTGGACCGGCATGAAGCGATTGACATGAGGTGCCGCGAGCAGCATCGCCGCCGACTGCGGCGCGATGACGGTCGGATGGAGCCAGCAGATGCGGGCACCGCGGGCACGGATCTGCGCCAGTACCAGCGCCAGTTCCTGAGGTTCGTCGGTATCGAATCCGTCGCTGAAGACGATGAACAGATCGCCGCGCCTCAGATCGCGCCCCAGATGCTGATGCAAAGCCTCGTGAAGGCAACTGGCAATGCGCGTACCGCCGCCAAAACCGAAGCTGACCGCGTTGACCTTGTCCTGGATCTTTTCGCTGCGGCGTTTCATCAGCGGCGTGACTTCGGCCAGCCTTGTGTGGAAAACAAAAGCGCGCGCGTTCATCACCTCGACAAAGGCACGGCTGAGCCGCAAGAAGAACTGCGCATGCATTTCCATCGAGCGGCTGACATCAACCAACACGACAACGTGCGGCAGGCGGCGCTTGCGGCGTACATGGTGCAGCTTCAGCAACTCGCCACCGGTCGACAGCGCTGCGCGCAGGCTGCGACGCAGGTGGATCGTTCCGCTCTCGCGGTGTTGCTGCCAGCGTCTGAGCAACTGGGTTCGCAAGCGCCGCTTCAGCGCTTCGACCAGCGGTTCGAAGCGCTCCATGTCGGCAGAAGTCCAGTCACCGAAATCGCGCTCTTCCAAGGCGTCGGTGCGGCTCGCACCCCCCTGGGCGCGCGGCGGCGAGCTGTCGTTCTTGCCATCGCCTTGGCCCTCCTGCCCGGCCATGCCCTCGATCGGACGCGCCGCGCCGGGCGGCTGCTCACCAGACTGGTCGGCCATCTCGCTGTGCATCTGCTCGACCAGTTCGGGCAGCGTGCGCGCGCGCTTTTGCGCGCCTGAACTGCGGGTCTGTCCGCGCACCTTGTGCGGGAACCAGAAAGCCTGATGCAACTGCGGGTATTTCAGCCATTGCTTCTGGCTGCCGCAGGCAATGCCACGCCAAAGCGCTTCAACGCGCGGCCATTGCGCCAGCGGCAAGGCCGATGCGGCAAGAACCATCAGTTCGACCTCGGCATAGCCGAGCACCAAGCCATGCTCGCGCAGGTAATGGGCGAATTCACCGATGCGTTCGCGCGCGTCGGTGGCGACCAGAACGGTCTTCATCGGACCTACTTCAGCGCGCCGGCCACGCCGACATCCTGCGCGATGCGCGGCCCGTCGATCAGTTTGCCGATGCGCTCGGCAGTCACCTGCCAGCGGTCATTGCGCGTCTTCAACAGCGCCGCCAGCGTCGGCAGCAGTTGCTGCGGATCCTCCGGCAGCTCACCCAGCCCCAGATGGAACAGCACACGCACCCAGTCGAGCGTTTCCGCCACGCCGGGGACCTTCTGCAGATCATCGCGGCGCAAGCGCTGCACAAAGGCGACCGCCTGCTCGACCAACCGCGAATTGGCTTCGGGCACCAGCGTCCGCACGATCTGGATCTCGCGGGCCAGGGTCGGAAAATCAACAAAATGGAACAGGCAACGACGGCGCAGCGCATCGGATAAATCGCGGGTGCCGTTGCTGGTCAGGATCACCAGCGGCTTGCTGCGCGCAGTCAAGGTGCCGATTTCGGGCACGGTGACCTGGAACTCGGACAGCATCTCGAGCAGGAAAGCCTCGAAGGCTTCATCGGCGCGGTCGATCTCGTCGATCAGCAGCACGCAGGGTTCAGGCGAGCGGATCGCCTGCAGCAAGGGCCGCTCGAGCAAGAAGGCTTCCGAAAAGAGGTTGTCGCGCAGCCCCGCGCGATCGCCATGCCCGGCTTCGGCCAGCCGAATCTCGAGCAATTGACGGCTGTAATTCCATTCATAGACGGCCTGGCTCAGGTCCAGCCCTTCATAGCATTGCAATCGCAGCAGCGGCCGACCGAGCGCGCATGCGCAGGCGCCGGCAATAGCGGTCTTGCCGACCCCGGCCGCGCCTTCGAGCAGCAAGGGCCGCTCGAGCTTGAGTCCCATCCAGACCAGGCTGGCCAGGTCTTCGTCAGCGATATAACCAGCCTTGAAGAGGCGCTCGCGCAAGCCTTCTGGTGTCACCAGCGCATCATTCAGTGACATCACAGCCCCTTATTTTCCGCCGAACAGCCCGCTGAAGAAATTACGAATCAGCGCCCACAAGATCGCCAGCCCGTTCAATTCCTTGGCAACCACAGGCGCAGCGGGTATCGGTGCTGACGCTGCGATTTCCCCGGCTTGAACCGCCGCTGCCGCTTGCAAAGCTGCGGCCTTTTGCGAAAAAGTGACGGCAAACTGTCCCAGGATCATGTCCGACACCGAACTCATCATGCGGCCACCGAATTGCGCGAACTTGCCGTTGACGATCACATCAGCCTTGCCCTGCAAAATGCAATGCCCGCCCTCACCGGCGATCAGCGTCGCGGTCAACTCCATCGATGCCGAGCTGCCGCCCTTGTCAGCGCCTTTACCGAGCATTTTCAGCAGGCGCGTCGCCGGGTCGATGGCCAGCAACTCGATCGTGCCGGCAAATGCGGCCACCGCCGGACCGACCTTGACCCTGACGCTGCCCTTGTAATGAGTCGGATCGATGACTTCGGTGATCTGCGCGCCTGGCATGCAGGTTGCCAGCTCGTTGACGTTGGACAGAATCGCCCAAGCGGCGTCGAGCCCGGCCGCGACCGGGTATTGCTTGTCGATGGTGACTTCCATGGATGCTCTCTAAAAAATGAAACGGGCGCGACCGAGCGCGCCCGCTTGGTCTTGCGAATGGCTCAGCTTGCCAGACCTGCCTGCTTCAACTGCTGCCAGACCCGATAAGCCGAATGCGGCATATTGAAATGCGTCACGTCCAGATGCGCGAAGGCATCGACCATGGCGCTGGTGAAGGTCGGGATACTGCCGACATGCGGCGATTCAGCCACGCCCTTAGCACCCAGCGGGTGATGCGGCGAGGGCGTGACGGTGAAGTCGGTTTCCCAGATCGGCGTTTCGACCGCCGTAGGCAGGAAGTAATCCATCAGCGAGTTGCCCTGGATATTGCCCTGCTTGTCAAAGGACAGCAACTGGCCCATCGCGACTGCAAAGCCTTCGGTCAGCCCGCCGTGGATCTGCCCTTCGATGATCATCGGATTGATGCGGGTGCCGCAATCGTCGAGCGCATAGAAACGGCGGATCTTGGTTTCGCCCGTGCCCTTGTCGATGTCGACCACACAAAGATAAATCCCGAATGGGAAGGTGAAGTTCGGTGGGTCGTAGTAATGCACCGCTTCGAGTCCGGGCTCCAAGCCGGCCGGCGGCTGGTTGTAGGCCGCCCAGGCGATGTCCTTCATCGTCTTGAACTTGGCATCGTCGCCGTGAACCTTGAAACGATCGACTTCCCATTCAAGGTCGGCTTCGCTGACTTCAAGCAGATGGGCGGCAATCTTCTTCGCCTTGGCGTGGATCTTGCGCGCCGCCATTGCGATCGCTGCACCGGCCACCGGGGTCGAGCGCGAGCCATAAGTGCCCAGACCATAGGGTGCGGTATGGGTATCGCCTTCCTCGACCTGGATCACTTCGGACGGCAGTCCGAGCTCGGTGGCGATGATCTGCGCATAGGTGGTCTGGTGACCCTGACCTTGCGAGATCGTTCCCATCCTGGCGATCGCGCTGCCGGTCGGATGGACGCGGATTTCGCAGGAATCGAACATGCCGACGCCCAAAATATCGCAAATCTTGCTCGGGCCGGCGCCGACCACTTCGGTGAAACTGACCAGGCCGATGCCCATCAATGTCGGGCAGTCCGGATCGGCGCGTTTGAGCGCCTGCTCGGCACGCAGGCCCTTGTAGTCAACCGCGGCCAGCACCTTGTCGAGCGCTGGCTGGTAGTTGCCCGAGTCATAGTCGAAACCCAGCGCCGAGCGGTAGGGGAACTGCTCGGGCTTGATGAAGTTCTTCGAGCGGATTTCGGCCTTGTCCATGCCAAGCTTTTGCGCCAGCACATCGACCATCCGTTCGATCAGATAAACCGCTTCGGTGACCCGGAACGAACAGCGATAGGCGACGCCTCCCGGCGCCTTGTTGGTGTAGACACCGTCGACCTTGCAATAGGCGTTGGCGATGTCATAGCTGCCGGTGCAGATATGGAACATGCCGGCGGGGAACTTGGTCGGGTCAGCGCAGGCGTCGAAAGCGCCATGGTCTGCGATCACATTGGCGCGCAAGCCGAGGATCTTGCCCTCGGCAGTCGCGGCCAGTTCGCCGGTCATGTGATAGTCGCGGGCAAAGCCGGTGCTCGACAAATTCTCGATCCGGTCCTCGATCCATTTGACCGGGCGGCCGAGCACGATCGAAGCGACGATCGCGCAGACATAGCCGGGATAGATCGGCACCTTGTTGCCGAAACCGCCGCCGATATCAGGCGAGATGATGCGCACCTTGGACTCAGGGATGCCCGACAGCATCGACACCACCGTGCGCACGATATGCGGGGCCTGGCTGGTCAGCCAGGTCGTCAGCTCACCGCGGATCGGGTCAAACGAAGCGACCGCGCCGCAGGTCTCGAGCGGGCAGGGATGGACGCGCGGGTACAGCATGTCCTGCTTGACAGTCACCGGCGCGCTGGCAAAGACGGCATCGGTGGCATCCTTGTCGCCTGCATCCCAGCTGAAGATATGGTTGTGGTGATAGCGTTTGCCATGTGCACCCTCGGTTTTGCCGGCGAGGTCTTCGCGCAGCACCGGGGCACCTTCCTTCAGCGCTTCGAACGGGTCAACGACAGCATCGAGTTCCTCATATTCGACTTCCACCGCTTCCACCCCGTCGGCCGCAGCGTATCGATCGGTAGCGATCACAACGGCCACTTCCTGCATCTGGAAATGGACCTTTTCGTCGGCCAGCACGGCTTGCACATCGCCGGCCAGCGTCGGCATCCAGTGCAGTTTCAAGGGCTTCAGGTCGGCTGCCGTCAGCACCGCGATCACACCGGGTATCTTCAGCGCTTCTTCCTTGTTGATGCGCTTGATGCGCGCATGGGCAAGCGGCGAGCGAACGATGTCCATGAAGACCATGTCCGGCAGCTTGATGTCATCGACATAATTGCCCTTGCCCTGGATGAATCTTGCGTCTTCTTTGCGAAGGCGCGATTCGCCCATGCCCATCAGGGCTTTTTCACGCTCACTAGCTGGTGCGTTCATCTGATTCTCCTTGGCTTCAAGCAGCAACTGAGGCTTGTTGCAGGGCCTTGGCCGCATGCAAGACAGCCTTGACGATGTTCTGGTAACCGGTGCAACGGCATAGATTGCCCGACATGCCGACGCGTACTTCCTCTGCGCTCGGATTCGGGTTGTCCTGCAGGAACCGGTAGGCCCGCATCATCATGCCCGGCGTACAGAAGCCGCATTGCAAGCCATGCTCCTTGTAGAAACCTTCCTGCACTGCGTGCAGCAGTCCGGCATTGGCCAGACCCTCGACAGTTTTGACATCGCTGCCGTCGCATTGCACCGCCAGATGAGTGCAGGACTTGACCGACTGCCCGTCAAGGTCGACAGTGCAAGTGCCGCAATGGCTGGTCTCGCAGCCGATATGGGCGCCGGTCAGGTTCATTTTTTCACGCAGAAAATGGATCAGCAGCGTGCGCGGTTCGACCGCCTCTTCGACCTGACGGCCATTCACTGTCATCGAAACTATTTTTTTGCTCATGCCTGAAATCTCCGTGTTTTGTTCGTTCAATGGCAACGCGAAGCAGCGATGAGGATGGCGCGCCGCGTCATCTCGCCGGCCATCGCGGTCTTGTACTCGGCGTCGCCGCGCAGGTCTTCAGCCGGATCGCAGATCGCACGCACCGCAGCCACCACCGCATCGAGGGTGGCCGGGGTCAAGGCCTGCCCGACCAGCAGCGCTTCAGCAGCGCTGGCGCGCAAGGCCGTAGGCGCCACATTGGTCAGGCCGATGCTGGCATGGGTGACGAGGCCGCCCGTCATGCGCAGCACGACGGCAGCGCCTGCAGTGGCCCAGTCGCCGGTCTTGCGCTTGAGTTTCTTGTAGCTGGAACCTGTGCCGGCGGCAAAAGGCGTCACCAGAATGGCGGTGAGCAATTCGTTCTCGGCCAACTCGGTCATATAAGTGCCGTGGAAGAAATCGACGGCCTGGACCTGTCGCTCGCCGTTGGGCCCCTGCAGCACAAAGGTGGCGTCGAGCGCCATCGCGATGGCCGGATGGTCATTGCCAGGGTCACCATGGGCGATGTCGCCGCCAATCGTGCCGCGATTGCGCACCTGGGGGTCCGCGATCAGCAAAGCCGCCTCGGCCAGCAAAGGCAAATGTTCGCTCAGCAAACTCGAGGCGATCAGCTCGGTTTCGGTCGTCATCGCACCGATGCGGATCCGGCCAGCGACTTCAGAAATGCCGCGCAGCTCAGGAATACGGTTGATGTCGATCAGCGCGCCTGGTTGGGCGAAGCGCAGCTTCATCATCGGCAGCAGGCTATGCCCACCAGCCAGCAGCTTGGCATCATCGCCAAGACTTGCCAGCAGCGAAATCGCTTCGCTGATCGAGCGCGGCGCGTGGTATTCGAATGAGGGTGGAATCACTTCGTCTCCTATTTTGTCGGCCTGGACGGCCTTTTGAACGATGGATGGGCGCCGCTTCAGACCCGAGCTGAGAGGCCAAGGACCCGAATGAATCAAATCATATACATCTTAATCAAGGTTGTTTGATGCTGCGCAAGAACAAAAAAAATTTGTTATCGTCGAAGCAACACATGTTGATATGAAGCCGCCGGCGACGCCACAGGGTTTGCCCGCGTGTCAACATACGACATCAAAAAAACAGACAAAGACAAGCAACATGATCGTGAAACCCCAGGCCCATTGGCTGGCCAGAGGCATAGGCTCCGCGACTACGGCGCCACTGCTGCTGCTGGCCATCGTCGGCGTGACGCTGTGGTTGCTGGAGCGCAGCACGCAGCCGGTAAAGCAGTCCGCTTTGCTGATCCTGGCAGCCCTGCTGGTTGTCGCAGCAGGTTGCGCCGCTTTGGCCTGGGTTCGCCCGGAGCGGGCTGGACTTTCTCCTCCGCATGTGATGCTGTCGCTGGGTTTCGGCGGCATGCTGCTCGGGCTTCTTTACGATTTCTTTCAGAATGGCCCGGACCGTCTGGGAACTTTGTGTGCCCAATCGGGCAATCTTGATTTCATCGACAGCCTGCGCCTGCATGCGGAATTCCTGCCCGGCATGCATGTCGGCATGCTGGCCGGCGGCTTGCTGGCGATACCGAGCCTGCGCTTACTGCGGCCGCATTGCGGGCGCGTGCTGTGCTCGCTGTTTGCACAAAACCTGCTCTGTTCGGCCTGGATGCTGGTTGGCATGACGGCCGGCGCGCTGTGGCTTTCACGCTGGCAAATCGGCAACGGCGACAGCACAATCGCAGGCATGCTCGGTGGTATGTTCTGCGGCATGACCTGGGGCATGGTCATCAGCGTGGCGCTCTACCGGGCTTATTTTTCATGGCGCGAGCGCGCCGCATTGCGCATTCAAGGGTAAGTCGATGGAAAGTCTTGATCTGCAGGTTCTCAACGATGCCTTGGCCTGGCGCCGCAGTGGCCATGCGGTCAGCCTGGTGACTGTCGTGCAAACCTGGGGCAGCGCGCCGCGGCCACCGGGGGCATTGCTGGCCATCCGCGACGACGGTTTGGTGAGCGGCTCGGTCTCGGGCGGCTGTATCGAGGACGATCTGATCGCCCGCACCAAGGCCTTGCTGGTCAGCGCCGAGCCTCAATCTGCGCCTGCCCTGCCGACCTTGATCACATATGGCGTCAGCAAGGAGGAGGCGACCCGCTTCGGACTGCCCTGCGGCGGCACTTTGGAGTTGGTGCAGGAGCCGCTGCTGAACTTCGACTGGATCGAGCAGTTGCTGGCGCGGACTTCAGCACATCATTTGGTTGCACGCCAATTGACCTTGGCCACCGGCGAGGTTTCGTTGTCGGACGCGCAGCGGGGTCAGGCGCTGCAATTCGACGGCAAGACCTTGACCACCATGTTCGGGCCGAAATGGCGGCTGTTGCTGATCGGCGCCGGTCAGTTGTCTATGGCGGTGGCGCAAATCGCGACGATGCTCGACTTCGAAGTGCTGATCTGCGACCCGCGAGAAGAATATGCCGCAGCGCTGAATGAAGGCTTGGCCGGCGTGAGCCGGGTTGCGGGGATGCCCGACGACGCGGTCGACCTGCTGGTTCCCGATGCCCATATGGCGGTGGTGGCGCTGACCCATGACCCCAAGCTCGACGACATGGCCTTGATCGCGGCTTTGCAATCGAATGCCTTTTATGTCGGCGCGCTAGGCTCCAAGCGCAACCAGGCGACGCGCAAACAGCGCTTGGCCGAGCATTTTGATTTAAGCCAGGAGCAGCTCTCGCGCCTGCATGGGCCGGTCGGGCTGGCACTTGGCGCCAAGACACCGGCGGAGATTGCGGTCTCGATCGCAGCTGAACTGGTGCTGGCGAAAAATACGCCTGCGACCGGCAGCTCTACCAGCTGATTGAGACAAAGCGCTCAGCGAGGCCTGATAATGCCGCGCCAAGCATGGCGCGACCAGGACCCCAGATGATTGCAAGCGAGAACCGCATGAACCGGCAAGCTGCCGCTCAAGGGCAAGCATGAGCAACGCCAACTTGTTCTGCGCCTTGCGCAAGGCTTTTCCTGCTGACCTCGATGCCACCGCGATCGAATGCGCCGATGGCTCGCGACTGAGCTATAGCTGGCGCGACCTCGACATGGCTTCGGCCAGGATGGCCAATCTGCTGGTTTCGCTGGATCTTCCCGCCGGCAGTCGCGTCGCCGTGCAAACCGAAAAAAGCGTGGAAGCGCTGCTGCTTTATCTGGCCGTGCTGCGCGCCGGTTATGTCTATCTGCCGCTGAACAATGCCTACCAGGGCAGCGAGATTGAATATTTCATCGGCAATGCCGAACCGGCGGTCGTGGTCTGCGCCGACAAGAACTTCAGCTGGGTCTCGAAGATCGCTTTCAAGGCCGGCACGCAATATGTCTTCACGCTGAACGAAGACCGCAACGGCAGCCTGCTCGACCGCGCCGCAGCGATGAGTGACAGCCATGAACCGGCGTTCAAGAAGGCTGACGACATGGCCGCCATCCTCTACACCAGCGGCACGACCGGTGCCGCCAAGGGCGCGATGCTCAGCCATGGCAATTTGCTCAGCAATGCGCAAACGCTGAAGACTTACTGGGATTGGAAAAAAGACGACGTGCTGATCCATGTGCTGCCGATTTTCCATGTGCATGGGCTTTTTGTGGCTTCGCATGGCGCGCTGCTGAACGGCAGCAAGATGATCTGGTTCAGCAAGTTCGATCCGCGCGCGGTGATCACCCGTTTCGCCGATGCAACGCTCTTGATGGGAGTGCCGACGCTCTATGTGCGAATGCTGGCCGAGGCTTCGCTGACGCCTGCAGTCTGCAGCAAGATGCGGCTCTTCATCAGCGGTTCGGCGCCCTTGCTGGTCGAAACCTTCCGCGACTGGCAGCAGCGCAGCGGCCAGACGATTCTGGAACGCTATGGCATGAGCGAAACGCTGATGCTGACCTCCAATCCCTGCAAACCTGCAGACGGTGAGCGCATTGGCGGCACCGTCGGCCTTGCTTTGCCGGGCGTTGAAGTCCGGGTGACTGACGACGCCGGCCAGGTTTGCGCTGCTGACGAGATCGGCAATCTCGAGGTGCGCGGACCGAATGTCTTCAGCGGCTATTGGCGCATGCCGGAAAAGACCCGCGCCGAATTCAGCGTCGACGGCTGGTTCAAGACCGGCGACCTCGGCCAGTTCGACGCCAAAGGCTATTTCACCATCGTCGGCCGCAGCAAGGATCTGATCATTACCGGTGGCTACAACGTTTATCCGGCCGAGGTTGAAGGCTATCTGAATGACATGCCGGGCGTGTCCGAATCGGCCGTGATCGGTGTGCCCCATGCCGATTTCGGCGAAGCCGTTGTCGCGGTGCTGATTGCCAAGCCAGGCGCCACGCTCGATGCCGCAGCCATCGGCGCTGCCCTGAAGGCCAGGATTGCGAACTTCAAGGTACCCAAACAGATCTTCATCACCAGCGAGTTGCCGCGCAACACGATGGGCAAGGTGCAGAAGAACCTGCTGCGCGAGCAGCACAAGAAGCTGTTTCCATGAGCAACTGCGGGCCGATTTGCCCGCGTTGCGGCGGGGCTTTTGTGTGCGGCGCAGCCAATGGCAGCTGCGCCTGTTTTGACCTTGCATTGAGTGATTCATTGCGCCAGCAGATCGCTGCCAGTTTCAACGACTGTCTATGCGTCTCCTGCCTGACGGATCTGTCAGAAGCGGGCAAAAGCTTGACTTCCCAAGCAGGGTTCGAGAGTTTGACAGGGGAGAAATAGTCCAGGAATAAAGCCGTCGTCGCGAAAATCTTTGTGGCACCGGTTTGCCTGACTGCAGGTGCACTCGGCAGCATCGCGATGCTCGAAGGTGACGCCGATCTGGAATTTCTCGATAATCAAGCCATCGGCTACCTGGCAGTCGATGCCTTGGGCCGGCAGTATTGCGGCGGCATGGGCGTCAGGTCGCTGGCAACTTGAAAGCAAAATTGATGAGCGAGTTTTTCTGCAATGCACGGCGCTGGGCCTTTGCGATGCTGGTATCGACAATGGCCTTGCCAGCCATCGCAGCGGATAGTTTTCTCGAACCGGAGCTGGCTTTTCCGATCAGCGCCAAGGCCATCGACCGCCAAAATATCGAGTTGCGCTTTGATGTCGTGCCCGGTTACCACCTGTACCGCGAACGCTTCAATGCCCGTGCCGAACCGGCTGACGTGGTGCTGGGCGAGCTGCAGATTCCCCGTGGCCTGCCCGATTTCGACATTGCCCTGAACAAACAGGTCGAGATCTTCAAGAACGCGGTGACGCTCATCTTGCCGCTGACGCAAGCGCCGCAAAGCGAATTCAAGCTGATCGTCGGCAACCAGGGCTGTGCCGACAAAGGGCTCTGTTACCCACCGATGGAACGCGCGCTGAAGCTGACGCCGACCGCCGCCGGCTGGACCATCAGCGCGATGACCGAGGCACAGGCCGAAGCCTGGAAACCTGGTCTTTCAGACAGCGCGACCGCCACCGAACAGACCGGGCGCTATGCCGCTGCGCTGCAGTCACGCAGTCTGCTGGCGGTGGCAGGCTTGTTTTTGCTGGCCGGGCTGCTGCTTTCGCTGACGCCTTGCGTGCTGCCGATGATCCCGATCCTGTCGGCCATCATCGTCGGCCAATCCGGCAAGGTCTCGCGGGCACGCGGCTTCTCGCTGGCCTTGGCCTATTCGCTCGGCATGGCCCTCGTCTACACCGCGTTCGGCATGGCCGCAGGGCTGGCGGGCGAGGGATTGGCCGCGGCGCTGCAAAACGCCTGGGTCTTGGGGGCTTTTGCGCTATTGCTGGCCGGGCTGTCCTTGTCGATGTTCGGCGTCTACGAATTGCAGCTGCCCAGCGCTATGCAGAACCGTTTGACCGAGATGTCGGGCCGCTTGAAGGGTGGGCAACATCTCGGTGTGCTGTTGATGGGCGGCCTGTCGGCCTTGATCGTCGGGCCCTGCGTGGCGGCGCCGTTGGCCGGTGCGTTGGTCTACATCAGCCAGACCAAGGATGTGCTGCTCGGCGGCCTGGCCTTGTTTTCAATGGCTTGCGGCATGAGTGTGCCGCTGCTGCTGGTCGGACTCTCAGCCGGCACCTTGCTGCCTCGCGCCGGCGGCTGGATGGAGAGGGTCAAGCATTTCTTCGGCGTGATGTTGCTGGCGGTGGCGCTGTGGATGGTTTCGCCGGTCTTGCCGGCCTGGGCGTTGATAGCAGTTGCAGCCTTGCTGCTGCTGGCCTGCGCGGTCTACCTGGGCGCTTTCGAGCGGATGGAAGCGGTCACGCCGGGTCGGGCCCTGACCAAGGCCGGCGGGCTCGCCCTGGCCGCATTGGCCGGGTTGCAACTGGTCGGACTGGTCTCGGGTGGCACAAGCTTGATGCAACCGCTGCAACATCTGGTCAGCAGCGGCAAGACCGGCCTGCCAGCTTTTGAGGCCAATGAGCTGAAATTCGAGCGCGTTGCCGATCTGGCCAGCTTGCAACAAGTGGTCAGCCAGTCCAGCCAGCCGGTGCTGCTCGACTTCTATGCCGACTGGTGCGTGGCCTGCAAAGAATTTGAAGCGCTGACGCTGAGCGACCCGGCCGTGCGCCGCCAGTTGGCCGGCTTCAAGCTGTTGCGCGCTGACGTCACGGCAAATTCAAGCGCCGACAAGGAATTGCTGCGCAAATATGCGTTGTTCGGCCCGCCAGCAATTTTGTTCATGAAGCAGGATGGGCTGGAGCTCGCATCGCATCGGGTCATCGGTTTCCAGGACGCGGCAGCTTTCACCCAACATCTGCTGAACCTGATGCCCCGTTTGCAGGCTGCGCCAACCAAGCTGTAGCGGCCAGGGCCTACTTGACCACCAGCACCGGCACCTTGGCCAGGGTCAGCACCTTCTGAGCCACGCTGCCGAGCAGCAAGGCGTCGAGGCCGCGCCGCCCATGCGAGCCCATCACGATCAGATCGCAGCCCTTGGCCTCGGCATGGCCGGCAATCGACTGGGCAGGCCCATGGATTCTCAGCACATGGCTTTCGGATCTGACGCCGGCCTTCTGCGCTGCTGTCACGGCGCTGGCGATGCCCTTGTTGGCGCCCTCCTCAGCGGCGTCAAGGTAATAAGCCAGCGCTTCGCCGCCACCGCCGGTCAGGTTGATGAATGGTGCCGGATCGACCACGCTGATGACCTCCAGCGCTGCACCATAGCGGCTGGCCATGTCGACCGCCACGCTCACGGCGCGCTCGGCCGTGCTGGACCCATCGGTGGGCAACAAGATCTTCTTGAACATGGCAACTCCTGCTTGGGTTTTTTGATGGCACGAAGGACTGTCCGCACCATGCAGACAGTTTATGCATCCAGGTCCAGCATCTGGGGTTCGAATCTCCGGAACTTGTCCTTGAACTAGGTGCTTGCCCCAGCTTGCAGGACAAGCGCGTCCGGAGCGGCATCAGGGCAGTCCGGATGCGACACTGGCTGAAGCGGCAGGCGCTGCAGTCCGCTGATCCCAAGCCCTGAAAATTCCTGATGTCCCATGCCGTATCCCGACTGCGCGACGCCCGACTGGCGCGCAGCAGCAAACCCTTTCTCGCCCGAGGTGGCTTCAAGCGCGAGCGCTGTGCAGACTGCCGTTTGCTGCCCAGCCATTGCATGTGCGCCTTGCGCCCGTCGGTCCAAACGCGCTCGGGTATATGCCTGCTGATGGCCGACATCGAGGCGCTCAAGCCGACCAACACCGGCTGGTTGATTGCCGATCTGGTCACCGACACTTTTGCCTTCGGCTGGGCACGCACCGAAATCGACCCGGCCTTGCCGGCCCTGCTGAGCGACCCGCAATGGCAGCCTTATGTGGTGTTTCCGGGTGAATATGCGGCGCAAGAGCGGGTGGTGCAAAAAATTGCGCCTGCCGATGAGCAACCTGGCAAGCGCCCGCTCTTCATCCTGCTCGACGCCACCTGGACCGAGGCGCGCAAGATGTTTCGCAAAAGCCCCTACCTGGACCATTTGCCTGTGCTCAGCCTAAAGCCGGAGCAGATCTCGCAATACAAGCTGCGCCGTTCCCACCGAGACGATCATTTCTGCACCAGCGAAGTGGCCGCTTTGTGCCTGAATCTGGCTGGTGAGCAACTGGCTGAACAAACGCTGACCGCCTACCTGGACGTCTTCACCCACCATTATCTGCAGGCCAGAAACCAGCTGCCCATCGCCTGGGATGACGCAGCTCACCAGCGCTTGCGTGAACTGTCGGGCCTGGGCCGGTAGGGGCGCCGCAGCTGTCGATTCAAGTCAGATGGATCCTCAGCTTGACCACCTCGATTGCCGCCTTGCCCATCATGCCGCGGCGATAAGGGCTGAAACCAAGTTGCTGATAGAGCGCCATCGCAGGCCGATTGGCGCAGGCGCAGACCACCGACAGCGATGATCCGCCGGCCTGCTGCATCGCCTCGCCCAAGAGCGCCAGCGCAATGCCGCGGCGTTGTTGTTCGGGCCGAACCACCAGCATGGCGATGCTGTATTGCTGTGGTTCGTCGTCCGGACCCAGGCTGATCCAGCCGAGCAAGCTGCCATGCTGGCGGGCACCGCTATAGCTCAGCTCACTCTGCATGATGGCTTCAGCATCCTGTTCGACTTCGGTTGAATTCACCAATTGCAGCAATTCAGCTTCCTGGGCATCGGCCAGGCCCAGGACGGCATGGATTTCCTGCGCAACCCCGAAATCACGGTGGTCAAGCCGTTCGATCTCCCAATCGCTTGAACGATGACTTGCTCGAATCAGGTCGTTCATTGTTCGCCGATTGGGCGCGCGGTGCCGTCGGACTCGCCGGGCAGCATCAATACGAAAACCGCCGTGCAACTGGAAATCACCGCCATCGCCAACAGCAGATTCGAGAAGCCGGCGCTCTTGACTGCCGGCCCCAGCAGATAGACCGCCAGCGAGCTGATGCCGAACGAGACCGCCAGACGCATTCCAGAGACGCGCGAGCGGATGGCATCGTCGACATAGCGGACGATCATTGCGTCAGTGAAAGGGATGGCGCCGAAGATCATCACCATGAAACCGATCTGCAAGCAAAAAAGCGTCCAGCCCTGCGCATTGGCGGCGAGCAAGAACATCGGGATCTGCAGCAAGACGATCGCCAGATACAGGCGCTTGAGCGGATAGCGATCGATCAGGCGTCCGACGATCACCTGGGCAATCGAAGCCACAGAATAAACAATCGCCAGCAGGGCGCCGAGCAAGGCCGGATCGTCGACCAGGCCGAGGAAGCGCTCGCGCAGCAACTGGCCATTGCCGTTGGTGGTGAAATTGAACAACAGGCTGCTCGAGATCGCCGCGAAGGTCATCACGATGAACAAGCGCGCCAGCAACTTGGGCGACAGTTGCACCGAAGACTTGTTCTTGCGCCGTGCCGGCGATTCGGTCTCGGCCGGGGTCACGCGCAGGAAGACAAAGCCGCAAATGAAGGACAGCAGCGCCGGCACGATGAAGGCTGCGCGCCAGCCTGCGTACTTGACCATCAAGCCGGTCAGGATCGCGGCCACTGCGATGCCGAGGTTGCCCGCCAACCCGTTGACGCCTATCGTCAGCCCCGGATTGCGCGCATGCTGCAGCAGCATCGGTATGCCGACCGGGTGGTAGATCGCAGAAAAAGCGCCGAGCAAGGCCAGCGCAGCAGCCATTTGCCAGGCGTTTTGCACCGCCGCACAAAGCATGGCCGCCGCGCCGATGCCGAAAAAGAAAATGCCCATCATGCTGCGTCTGCCCCAAAGATCGCCCAGCCGCCCGGCCGGCACCGAGCCGATGCCGAACAGAAGGAATGCGCCGGCGCTGTAAGGCATCAGGTCTTCCCAGCGCGCAAAGCCGAATTCGGTCGCGATGCTGGTGACTGCGGTGGCGAAGATCAACAAGCACAGATGATCCAGCGCATGGCCCAGATTGAGCAGGAGCGAAGTCTTGCGGTTCATCATCATGGCTTTGGATTCCTGATCGCGACGGGGCCACCGATTCTCACCGATATGTCCGCCCCACAATCGCGCTTCACCCATCGATCGGAGTTTGTTCATCAGGCGCAGAAATTTGATCGCCCTGGCCATTGCCTTGGCGCTCTGGCTGGCAGCTGATGCCGATAGCGTGGTGGTGAGCGCCGACCGGATGGTTGATGTCAGCAGCGGACAAATGGTCGAAAAACCTCAAATGACGATCACCGACGGGCGCATCAGCGCGGTTGGCAAACAAGGCGATGTCGGCAGCATCGCCCTGGGCCGTTTCGGCGACCTGGTCGGCGTCGCAGGCAATCCCTTGGTCGACGTCAAACTGCTAGAAAAAATCAGCTTCGTGATGAAAGGCGGCGAACTGGTCAGGGCGCCGGGAAGCCAGCGGCCATAGCTTGGCGCTTCGGGCTAGATGGAGCCGACCAACGGGCATCAAAATTTCGCTTCATCTGCGTCCAGGCGGTCAAGCACAGCCAGTGCCTTTTGCACATCCCCCGTGGCCGCCATGGCGCGGAAGTGGTTCTCGGTATCCCAGGCGGACAGCGCATGGGCACTGAGTTGTTCTACCAGCTTGTTCATGCTCAGCCCCCGACTTTGTGCCAGCGACTTGAGCCGCTGTGCTGTGTCATCGGGCAGCCTTATGGTCAAGGTGCTCATTTCCATTCCTCCAGACATTGCGCGGGTGTCAGCACCCGCAGATTTTCTAAGCGCAACTCTCCGCCGCGAAGATCCCGTAAATTGTGGGAGACGATAGCCTGCGCCCCGCCAGCCAACGCCAGCTCGATCAAATGGTTGTCCGCCTCGTCAGGCAAGTTGGGGCGCCAACCGTAATACACCGTCACCCAGCGTCCTTGTTGTGCCAGCGCCGCCAGAACGTCGCGCCGTTCGTCTGCTGTGGTGGTATCACCCCAGACCGGACGGCCTAGCAAATCCTGGTATTCCATCCACAGCGCATTGCCAAACAAGGGCTGCAAGCCACCACCCAAAGCCCGGCGCAACACCGCCCGCGATGCCCCTCCGCCGGAGCGCAGGCCCGCGACGAGCACATTGGTATCGATAACGACAGGGATCATACTGATAGCATATATGCTGTCAAATTGCTTTGCAAGTCGGGTTAACCGTCTGACAGGCGTCTACTGAATAGCCGTTCTTGCTGGAGGCCGGTGGTCGCCCTGGATATGACGCCAATTCGGCCGGGTCTGCTGCCGGGCCCGCTGATGGAGGGGAATCTGCACCGCCCGGCGCCTCAGGCGGCCGTGGTCTGGCGCACCGCATGCGCCCAATCGTCCATCAGGGCCTGCGCCCGCGCGCGCGGCAGCGCGGGCAGGAAGCGCCGTTCCACCTGCCATTGCGCCGACAACTCGCTCAGGTCCTTGTAGACCCCGATGGTCAGGCCAGCCAGGTAAGCCACACCCAGAGCCGTGGTCTCGGTCACCTGGGGGCGCACCACCGGGATACCCAGCAGGTCGGCCTGGAACTGCATCAGCAGGTCATTGACGCAGGCGCCGCCATCCACCCGCAACTCGGCCACCGGTGAACCGCCGGCCGCCACCGCGTCACGGCTCATCGCCAGCAGCAGCGCAGCGCTCTGAAAGGCAATGCTCTCCAGCGCCGCACGGGCGATATGGCCCATCGTCGTACCACGGGTCAGCCCGGTCAGCGTCCCGCGGGCGTTGGCGTTCCAGTAGGGCGCGCCCAAGCCGGTAAAGGCCGGCACGAACATCACGCCGCCGGCATCGGGCACGCTCTCGGCCAGCGACTGCACCTCGCTGCTGGCCTTGATCGCGTTGAGGCCGTCGCGCATCCACTGCACCACCGCGCCGCCGATGAACACGCTGCCCTCCAGCGCGTACTGCGGCTTCTGGTCGACCTGGGCTGCGCTGGTGGTGATCAGCCCGTTCTCGCTGACTCGAAACTTGTCACCGGTGTGCATGAGCATGAAGCAGCCGGTGCCATAAGTGTTCTTCGCCAGCCCAGGCGTGAAGCAGGCCTGACCGAACAGCGCGCTTTGCTGATCGCCGGCGATGCCGGCCACAGGGATCGAAGCCCCCAGCAAGGCAGCATCGGTGTCGCCGAACCAATGGCTGCTGGGGTACACCTTCGGCAGCAGGCTGTCGGGCACGCGCAGCAGCTTCAGCAACTCAGGGTCCCACAGGTTGTGGCGGATGTCGAACAGCATCGTCCGGGCGGCGTTGCTGACATCGGTGGCGTGCACCCGACCGCCAGTCAGCTTCCAAAGCAGCCAGCTGTCCACAGTGCCGAAGGCCAGTTCGCCCTGTGCAGCGGCGCTATGGGCTCCGCTGACATGGTCGAGGATCCAGCGGATCTTGGTGGCCGAGAAATACGCGTCCACTACCAGCCCGGTGCTGCGGTGAATGGCCTCGGCATGGCCCTGATCGCGCAGCTGCGCGCACAGCGGCTCGCCGCGCCGGTCTTGCCAGACGATGGCGTTGTGGATCGGGCGACCGGTGCGGCGGTCCCAGACCACCGTGGTTTCGCGCTGGTTGGTGATGCCTATGGCCTTGACCTGGGCGCCCGTGATGCCGGCCTTGGCCAGCGCTTCCTGCGCGGTGGCAAGCTGGCTCTGCCAGATCTCCTCCGGGTCATGCTCCACCCAGCCAGGCTGCGGAAAGATCTGGCCGAACTCGCGCTGCGCCATCGCCACGATCCGGCCGGCTGGGTCGAAGACGATGCTGCGTGAACTGCTGGTGCCCTGGTCAAGGGCCAGTAGATAGCTCATATTGTCTTGTCTCCTGAGTCCTGGGACGCAGCATCGGCGGCAATGCAGCGCACATCAGCCTCGGCCAGCAGCTTGTCGAACGCGGGCGGTGGCGCGCGGTCGGTGAACAGTTTGTCCACCTGGTCGAGCCGGCCCACCTCCACCATCGCTGGGCGGTTGAACTTGCTGTGGTCGGCGGCCAGCCAGACCTGCCGGCTGGCGCGGATGATGGCCTGCGCCACCTTCACTTCGCGGTAGTCGAAATCGCGCAGCGTGCCATCGGCCTCGATGCTCGAGATGCCGATCACGCCGATGTCGACACGGAACTGGGCGATGAACTCCACCGTCGCCTCGCCAATGATGCCGCGATCGCGCCCGCGCACCAGACCGCCGGCCACGATCACCTCACAGTCGGGGTTGTCGCTGAGGATGGTCGCCACGTTCAGGTTGTTGGTGATCACGCGCAGGCCGCGGTGGGTCAGCAACTCGCGGGCAATGGCCTCGGTGGTGGTGCCGATGTTGAGAATCAAGCTGCAGCCCTCGGGCACCTGCGCTGCCACCACGCGGGCGATGGCGCGCTTGGCATCTTCGTTGAGCTGCTGGCGCTGACGATAGGCGATGTTCTCGGTGGTGCTGGTCGGCAGCCGCACGCCGCCATGGAAGCGCGCCAGCATTCCGGCATCGGACAAGAGCTTCACATCGCGCCGCACCGTCTGCAGCGTGACGCCGAAACGCTCGGCCAAAGCCTCGACCTTCACATTGCCGAGTTCACGCACGGTGTCGAGCACACCGGCCTGGCGAGGGTTGGGGATCAAGGCGCTCACGACATCAGATTCCAGAGGTTGACGCCGCCATATTAAGCGACGGACCGACAGCGGTCCAGGATCTGCCGGCTTGCGATATGGCTAGACTTCGGCTACAAACGAACATAATAGAAAATAAACGAATTAAAAAACTTATTTTATGACGATTAAACGAATCGGTGCTGCCCAGGCGGATGCCAACCCAGGATCGAGGAGATCCGCTTGAACGGCCCATTGGAGCGGTTTGCTGCGGCTGTCCCGTTGTCGACTGGCTTGATATACGACGCCCTGGTGGTCGGTGGCGGCATCAACGGTGCCGGCATCGCCCGCGACTTGGCCGGGCGAGGCCTGAAAGTGCTGCTGTGCGAACAGGATGATCTGGCCCGCCACACCTCGTCCGCGTCGACAAAGCTGATTCATGGCGGCCTGCGCTACCTCGAACATCGGCAATTCAGCCTCGTGCGCAAGGCGCTGGCCGAGCGCGAACTGCTGCTCAGGCTTGCGCCCCACATCATGCGGCCGCTGCGCTTCGTGATGCCGCACGACACGTCGATGCGGCCGGCCTGGATGGTGCGGATCGGGCTGTTTTTGTATGACCATCTGGCCCGGCGGGACTGGCTGCCGGCCAGCCTCAGCGTCGACCTTCGCCGCCACCCCGCCGGCGCGCCGCTGAAGCCGCAATACAAGCGCGGTTTCGAATACAGCGATGGCTGGGTCGACGACGCGCGGCTGGTGGTGCTGAACGCGATCGACGCCGCCGAGCGCGGCGCCACCATCCTGACCCGCACCCGTTGCGAGCATGTCGCACGCAGCCACCTAGGCTGGCGCGCCACCCTGCAGCCTGAGGGAGGTCCCGCCGTCGAGGTGCAGGCGCGCGCGCTGGTCAACGCCGCCGGCCCCTGGACCGGCGAGTTCCTGCGCGACCGCGCTCAACTGACCAGCGCACGCTCGATGCGTTTGGTCAAGGGCAGCCATATCGTGGTGCGCAAGCTTTTCGAACATGACTATGCTTATATCTTCCAGAACCCGGACCAGCGCATCATCTTCGCCATCCCCTATGAGGGCGATTTCACACTGATCGGCACCACCGACATCGAGGTCGGCGGCGCACCCGCTGCGGCCCGTATCGATGCCGCCGAGATCAGCTACCTGTGCGAGCAGGCCAGCCAATATTTCGCCCAACCGGTGCGGCCGGCCGATGTAGTCTGGAGCTACTCGGGCTTGCGTCCGTTGCTGGACGACGAGTCGGGCGACGCATCGGCAGTCAGCCGCGACTACCTGCTGGAATTCGATGCCGACACAGGCTCGCCGCTGTTGAGCGTGTGGGGCGGCAAGATCACCACCTTCCGCAAGCTGGCCGAAGAGGCAGTCGACCAGTTGCTGCAGCGCCTGGGTGAAAGCCGGCCGGCCTGGACCGCATCGGCCTTGCTGCCCGGCGGCGATCTATCGGCCTGGATCGGCCCGCCGCAACAGCCCGATGTCGATATGACGCGGTTCATCGCCGCGCTGGCAGTGAAGCATCGAGGGTTGCCGGCGTCCACGCTCGAACGCTGGGCCCGCTGTTACGGTAGCCGGGTCGATCGGCTGCTGGGACAGGGCAGCTCGGCCGATGCGCTGGGTGCCGAAGTGGCGCCGGGCTTGTACGAAGCCGAACTGCACCACCTGCAACGCAAGGAATGGGCGCGCAACGCTGACGACGTGCTGTGGCGCCGTACCAAGCTGGGTCTGCACTACAGTCCGGCGCAACGCGAGCAAGTAGCGCGCTGGTGGGCGGCGCAAAGGCATCAGGTCGAAAATCCGAATTCCTAGCAACCGCTGTGCTGCGGCACTGCTGGTCAGCGGAAGAGCTGTTCTACAAGCTTGCTCATGCTCAGCCCCGACTCTGTGCCAGCGATTTGAGCCGCGACACTGTGTCGTCGGGCAGCCTTATGGTCAAGGTGCTCATTTCCATTCTTCCAGACATTGCACGGGTGTCAGCCCCGGCAGATTTTCCTAAGCACAACTCGCCGCCGCGAATATCCTGTCACTTGGGAGTGAGAATAGCCTAGGCCTCGCCAGCCAACGACAGCTAGTTCCAATGGATGTCCGCCTAGTCAGGCAAGTTGGGGCGCCAAGCGCAATAGACCCTCACCCAGCACCCTTGTCGCGCCAGCGCAGCAACAGGTCAGGGTCGGCCAAGCAAGTCAAACCGACCCGGTCTTTTACTGGCTCGGCCACACCTCGGGCTGCACATTGAAGCGGGGGTACCAGTCGGAAGGCAGGGCGCCGGCCCAGACCCGGTTGTGATGCGGCAGCAGGCGTTTTTTCCCGAAAGTCTTGCGGGCATCGGCCAGCGAAAGCAGGCTATGTGCGGTCCAGTCGGTCCCTGGCGGGCTGGCAGCAGCACCCAGGGTGACGGTCAGCGCCGCCGGGTCGGCCGGAGATGTGAACTCCGCTTCGACCGCGCCTCGCAGGGTTTCGGCGGTGTCAACTGCCGCGCCCAGATCGGAAGTCGGCAGCAGCATGACGAATTCATCACCACCCAGATGGGCCAGGCTGGCACCCACTGGCAGATGGGCGTTCAACAACTTGGCTGTTCGCATCAGCGCAGCCTGGGCTTGCGCCTGACCTTGCTCATCCAGGTAGGCCTTGAAATGATCAAGATCCAGGGTCAAAACCGCCATCGACTGTCCAGCGGCGCGCGCACCAGCCGCCGACTTCTCCATCAATGCCTGCAAGGCCTGTCGATCCAGCAAGCCGTTCAATTCCAGTTTGTCGGCAATCAAATTTGACATTCAGCACTCCATTCATGGACAGGCCCCCATCTTATGCACGCCAGGAGGCTTTGCCACACTCCAAATCCCGTAGTTTTTGAGCCAAGGCCAGTATGGAGCTGGAGTTGAGCAAGGAAAGTCCAGGGTCAAATAGGCTTGGGCTCGATAGAACTCGAAGTCGGTGCGCCGATGCGCGCCGGCTGATCGAGCCTGATCGGGTCGCTGGCCATCATTGCAACCGAGCCCTGAGGGTGAACCGCGCAATCGCTGGAATCGTCAGCCGAATGGCCCGCTGCAGCCGACGCGGATGACCAAGTTGCAACTCGCGGGATCCCCTAACGCTGCGAATCGCTCCACGGGTCGAGCGCCGCGTAATGGCCCCAGACATGCGAAAAGTACTCCTCGTAGCGGTGACCGGTCAGTACGCTCGCCACCTCGGAGTTGGTGAGGGGGTCCACCTTGCCGATCTGTGCGGCGTTCCAGTGCAGTTTTGCCGTCTCTTCCAATGCGAACAAGGTGATGCAAACGTTCTCGATCGTGTCTGAAGTGACCACCACACCGTGGTTCTTCAACACGACAGCACAGCCATCGCCGATCTTTTCAGCCACCTTGCGACCGCGCTCCGGCGTGTCGATCTGCTTGTCGAAATCCAGGATGGGCACCCTGGGCGCGAAGATCGCGCCGCGATTGCCAACCGGCAGGATGTTCACGCCGGCGATACCGAAGGCAGTGGCCATGGGGCAATGTGCGTGCGCAACGGCCTGCACGTCGGGCCGGACCTTGTAAATCTCGGTATGCGCGTACCGTTCATCCACTGGCTCGACCATGCCTTCGATGAACCCTCCCTCAATGTCCACGGTCACGATGTCATCGACATCGGTATTGGCCAGGTTACGCCCGGTTGAGTGAATATGCGCGAGGATCAGCACCTTGTCGGTACCCGGGATGCGACAACTCACATGCCCCTTGGTCAGCGGCCACAAGCCCCCAGCGGTGATGATGCGATGGACCTTGGCCAGCCTCTTCTTCAGTGCGACGACCTCGGTCTCATGCGTAACCTTGCCCCCATTGGCTTCGTTCATTGGGACCCTTTCGCTGCGTTGATACCCAACCTGTCGATGATCCGCTTGAAGATCACGTCCTGGTCCTTGTAGAAACTTTCAAATTCGCTCTGGTTCATGTAGCGCACAGCCAGCAACTGCTCACTCATCTTGTCGATGAATTCCTTCTTGCGCGAAATGCTTTCCATCGTCTTGTCCAATCGATTGACAACAGCCGCCGGCGTGCCCTTGGGCGCGAACACACCATGCCATGAGGAAATCACGAGGTCTACGCCGCGCTCGCGCATGGTCGGGATGTCCGGGTAGAGCTCATTGCGCCGGTCTGCTGCGATAGCCAGGATCTGCGCTTTCTTCGATTCTTGCGATGCTTTCATCGCAGCGACGATGTCGAAGTCCAGGTCAATATGCCCCCCGCTCAGCGCCAACGCGCGTTCAGAGCCGCCCTTGAAGGGAATGAACGTGGCAGTGGCGCCTACAGCGTCGAAAAAGGAGGCTGCAAACACATGCGCAGAACTACCCGGGTTGATTCCGACATTGATCGAGCCCGGCTTGGCCTTGCTGGCTGCCACGATGTCAGCCACCGACTTGTAGGGGCTCGCGGCCGAGACTGCGACCGCCGCTGGGTCGTAATTGATGAGGCAGACGAGTTCGTAGTCCTTCGCGTTGGTCGGAATCTGAGCCGTGTATTGCGTCGTCAGGAAACCTGTCGAAAAGAAACCCAGCGTGTAGCCATCGGCTGGCGCTTTCGCGACGTCTTTCGCGCCGATCACACCGCCCGCGCCCGGTTTGTTCACGACGATGACGGACTGCCCTAACTGCTGCCTCAGGAACTCGGCGACGATGCGAGCCGTGAGGTCGGTGCGCCCGCCGGCCGGGAACGGGACCACCAGCGTAATGGGCTTGTCGGGATAGGCGGCGCTGGCGAATCCCGACGGCAGCAGACAAGCAGCCAGAAGCGCTGGCCAGAAGCGGCGTGCAATGGTGGTCAAGAACTGAGATGTCATGGTAGTCCCACTTTCGATTCAAGAGCGAGCGGGAACGCGCAATCCGGCGTCCTCGATGACCTTGCGGTAGATCGCGTCCTGCTGCACCAGGAAAGCCTCGGTTTCCTTGATGTTCAAGTTCGCGTAGCCGAGATTGGCAGCTTCCATTTGCTTGATCAGTTCGGCATCGCGCATCGCCTTGTTTGCGACTTCGTCCAGCATATTGAGCACCTCAGGTGGCGTGCGTCGCGGTGCGAACAACATGTGAAACGAGCCAATCACGAGATCCACACCGTTATCACGGAACGTAGGAATCCCTGCGTAGGCGGAGGATCGCTGCTCAGCGGCGACGCCCAGCACCCGCACCCTGTTGCCGGCTACCAGCGCCTTGTACGAAGCCGGCACCGCGACATGCACGTCGATATGGCCGCCGGCAAGCGCGAGCGCACCGTCAGCGTCACCTTTGAACGGAACGGGCAGCACCTTGATTTGAGCGCTGCCGGCGAAAGCCGCGGCGAAGATTTCCGCCGAAGCTCCAGCAATCATCCCGACCCGCAATTTGCCCGGGTTCTTGCTGCCGTAGTCAACCAGTTCACGCAATGTTCCCCATGGTGCATCTGCCTTGACCGCCAGCGCCATCGGATCAATATTGACGGTACGGATCGCGACGAACTCCTTCAGGCTTGCCGCCGTCGCAAGCGTGTACTGCGCCGTGACGACCGCAGTGGAGAACACCCCAAGGGTATAGCCGTCCGGCGCAGCGCCAGCCAATTCCTTGGTGCCGATCGCGCCACCCGCACCGGGCTTGTTCATGACGACGACCGACTGCCCTAGATGCTTGGCGATGTATTGCGAGAGCAGACGCCCCATCAGGTCGGTGCGCCCCCCCGGCGGGAACGGCACGATCACCGCCAGCGGTTTCTCAGGATAGGCCGCATGGGCCAACCCCGGTAACAGGCCGGATACCAAGCCTGACGCGATCAACTGACGGCGGTTGAGGACCATGCATTTCTCCTTTCTACAGCGGAGCGAAAAATGAAACCCAGAATAGATTCGATCCCGATCGCTGCCTAGTCGGGCGCATTCATAATTGCAATGACATGCGTGCATGCCCGGTCCGATGACAGGGCGGTCGCTCACTGCTATCGTGGCTGCAACTTTTCTTACCAATCCACAACATGATTGACCTTTACACTTGGTCCACTCCCAATGGCCGCAAAGTCTCCATCGCCCTTGAGGAATTGGGGCTTGCGTACAAAGTTCACCCGATCGACATCGGCAAAGACCAGCAGTTCACGCCTGAATTCCTGGGCATCAGCCCCAACAACAAGATCCCGGCGATCATTGACCGCGAGAACGGTATCGCGCTGATGGAGTCCGGAGCAATCCTCACTTACCTGGCAGACAAGACCGGCAGGCTTCTTCCGAGCTCGGGTGAGCCGCGGTATCGGGTGCTGGAATGGCTGACATGGCAGGTCGGCGGACTCGGTGCCACTCTTGGGCAGTTGCACTTTTACTGGAAGTTCAACAAGGGCAAGGCGCCGTTGGCGGAGGAGCGCCTCATGAAGGAAGCGCACCGCTTGTACGGCGTTCTCGACAAGCGTCTTGATGGCCGCGAATTCATCGTCGACGACTATTCAATCGCCGATATAGCCGCATGGCCCTGGATTTCCCGCTTCGAATGGCATTCAGTCGACCTCAGGGAATATCCGAACGTGATGCGCTGGTACCTCAGCATCGCAGCCAGGCCTGCGACCCAGAAGGGTTATGCCATACCTCAGGACGTCGGGCCGATTCCCTTGCCCTGAGTCGTCGAAGCGCCGGCGCTGTCTACAAGGCCCGTCAGATAGCCAACTTGCGCCGCAAGACCACCGGCTTGCCGCCATGCCGCTGCTTGCACATCCAATGCGCAAGGGCGGAATCAAGATGAGTGGCATGACCCGGAAACCAGTCCTGGAGGGCCAAGGCCAGTGACCGGGCCGTGACGTTCGCCTGCGCGTCCGAGGCCGGATCTGCTGTGGCGAGCAGAGCTTGCACCTCATAGACCGATCGCATGACGGCGGCATGCTCGTCAATATGGCATTCACGCGGGGGAAATGCGGACTCCTGCATCCACCTATCCTCAAGTGCGAAATGCTGCTCCAGGTGGCTGGCGACCTCCTGGAGGCTGGAGCGGAGTTCTGTTTGTGGCGCGGTGAGCATCCCGTTCACAAGCTTCACGAACTCTTCATGGATCTGATCCATGGGGTCGAAACCGAGCAGGAACTCGTCACTCCACGTGACTGCGCCCTGCGCCGGAAATGCTTCAGGTGAATTCATCTAGCTGATGATCATCCGCCGCCCGCTCGACAGCAAGCCGGCTTCATAGACCTTCATCACGCTATGCGCAAATTCCAGCGTGCCGGTTTGCGCTGGCTGTCCCGCAAGCACGCTGGCGCAGAAATGCATCATTTCGGCGTAGATGCCCTGGGTAAAAAGCGCCATGTTCTCCAGCGTGCCTTCACGGTTCTGCGGCTCCCAGACTATGGCGCCGTAATCAAGGCCTTCAGGGGCATAGGTGGTGTTGCGACCGTACTGGAAATCAATGCCGCGCTGGTAGGTGACGCGCAGGCTGTTTTCAATCACCGCATGACTGTTGTCGCCGAAGAAGCTGTATCGCTCCACGGCTTGGCCCTTGTTCTGCAAACTCGCCATGTGGAAGTTGGCGAAGGCCCCGCTGGCAAATTCCAGCAGGCATACCCCGTCTCCGCCTTTTGCGCGATGCACTGTGACGGCTGATACCGGCCCGCCGACCTCGATGCAAAGCGACAGCGGGTGGCAGCCGTTGCGCAACCAGTTCGGTACCGATCCATCGCGCAATACGGCCTCGCCGTCTTCCGGGATCGTCATCGGGTACTCGGCCAGGATGCTGCGCAATGGCCCGGCAGGACCATCGCCAAAGAGGCTGACGATTTTCCGCGTCGACGGCATGAAGGCTTTTTTGAACCCGACCACGACCACCCGGTCGCCGCGGCGCCGGATGATTTCCTCGATCTCTGCAGCACGACGCGCGGGTGGTTTTTCTATCCAGACATGCAAGCCGGCGTCGAGTGCATCGCAAGCCAATTGCGGATGCATGACCGGTGAGACGCAAAGGAACACCGCATCCAGCCCCGCCTCACGGTACATCTCGCCCGCGTCCTCATAGCAGGCAGGCACGCCGTACTGCGTGGCCGTCTTCCTGGCGAGATCCAGGTTGGTGTCGCAGATAGCGGCGAGCGTCACCGGCAGAAAATTCATCGCCGGCAACAGGTTGCGGTAAGCGTGCGAGCCCACGCCCACGATCCCCACCCTCAGCTTCTGTTGGAAATCCCGTTGATAAGTCATCGGACGCGGCCTAGTGCACAGGGTCCTTGAGGATCTCCTCGGCTTCTTCCTTGCTGTAGTACCTGTTCACCATATCCTTGAGCACCGGGCTCCATTTGTTGGCGGTGCGCGCGCGACTGCGAAGTTGGGTCTGCTGGTAACCCCAATTGTCGTCGTCGTCCAGATGCGGAATCGGCAGATTGCTGGCCTTCTCCGGGTCGCGGTACACATTCATTGGGTCGCGCCCATCGGCCACCACCTGGATCTGCTCCTTGAACATCTGGCGCAGCAAGCGCACGCCCTTGTCTGATTCGCCCAGCAGTTCTTTGTGCCGCTGTGCGATCGGGCCCTGTGCGATCCAGGCTGCCATGTCCTGCGTGGCATGCGCATCCATGTCGCCCCAGCGGATCGTGCCATCAGGCTCGATCGGGACCGGGATCTTGAAGTAAGGCACCTTGTCCTGCTTGACGATCTCGCCGGGCTTGACCCAATGCGCGCGGATGAGAAAGTAGGTGTGGTGCGTATCGTCAACCGGTACGCGGATTTGCAGATCGTTCACCGCCCTGGCAAAGTTCGGAAACACCACCTGAACGCCGATTCGCCAGTCGGCATGTTCCTTGGTGCGGTCGCCGTAGATCGCGCGGCGACAGATGCCCAGGTCGTTCCGCTCGTACAGCATTTCCTTCAGACGGCCGCGGTCGCCTTCGCCCTGGTACTCACCGGGGCGCCAGAAACGTTTCTTCAGGTCAGGTCGGCCCTGACGCTCCAGAACATAGTCGGAGAAAGCCACATGCAGCCAGTCAAGGTGATCCTGGTCAACCGCGTTTTCCATGCTCTGGAACCAATTGCAGGGCAAGGTGGCGTAGGCAATTTCGTGCAGCACGTCCTTCATCACCATCAGATCCCACAAAGGCAATTCGGGCGCCGGCAGCGGGCCCATATAGGCGAACACAGCGCCGCAGGCCACCTTCACCGGGTACGATTTGATCTTGACCTTGTCAGCGTAGGGGCGTTTTTCAGCCGGCTGCTCCAGGCATTGACCATCGGCTCCAAAGCGCCAACCGTGGTAGGGGCAACGCAAACCCGTTTCCTCGGGCACGCCAAGCGCCAGGTTCACTCTGCGGTGCGCGCAAACACTGTCGATAAGGCCCAGAGTGCCGCTGCGGTCACGGTAAAGAACCAGGTCCTCACCCAGCAGACGCACCGGCTTGACCGGGTTTTCGTCAAGTTCGCCCAGGGCGGCGATCGGGTACCAGTAACGCCTCAGCAACTCACCGCCGGGTGTGCCAGGGCCGACTTGCGTGATCAATGTGTTGTCTTCAATCGAAAGCATCGTGATACCTCGAGAATAGTCAGCGCGATGCAGCGCCATCTTTGAACAGTTTCGGAACCTCAGAAAGTCTAGATCCTTTTCAGCCTAGTCTCAAGGTCCAGCCATGAACGGTATGCATGAGGCTGATGAGCCGTCAGACTTGGTCCGGTACTTCCCAGGCTCAATCCCCGAACAACTCGAAGAACAAGTTGCGCAGCCACAGGTTCGTCGGGTCCCGGTGAAATCTTTCATGCCAGAACATCATGATCTCGTACGAGGGCAGCGTGACCGGAGGGCTCATGACCTTCAGCGGCAGCAACTCGGCATAGAACTGGGCAAGTCGTCCGGCCATGATCGCCAAAAGATCTGAGCTGGCGACGACCATCGGAACCGACTGGAATCCCGGCACGCGCAGCTTCGCGCTGCGGGGAAGTTTGTGATGGCTGAGGATGCGGTCGAGTTGTTCGTGCACGTAACCCATCGGGTCGACCATCACATGCGAAGCCGCGCTGAACGTTTCGGCCGTCATGCCGCCTTCAAAGAGGGGATGATCCGCCCGCGCAATGCAGGCGTATCGCTCACGGTAGACGCGTTTTTGCCGGCAGCCAGTGATAAAGCTCGTGAACGTACCCACAGCAAAGTCCACTTCACCGGATTCAAGGCTCAGGTGCGGCGCTTTCGAAGGCACTGGGGCGATTCGCAGCGACACGCCGGGCGCCTCCTTCGCAAGCCGCGCAAGCAGCTTCGGCAAGTACAAGGTCTGGCTGACATCGCTCATGATGATCGTGAACGTGCGGGTGGCGGTTTGCGGCACGAACTCCAGGTGTTGCTCAAGCCCGGCGCGCAGCAATTCCAGCGCTTCCCTCACTGCACGTGCCAGGCGCGTGCCATAAGGCGTGGGCTGCATGCCGTTGGCAGTGCGGATGAAGATTGGATCCTTCAGCTGCGTGCGCAAGCGCGCCAGCGCATGGCTGGCTGCAGATTGGCTCATGCCGATCTGATCAGCGGCTTCGCTCAGATTCGTATTCGCCAGCAATGCATCGACGAGCAGGAGCTGGTTCAGGTGGAGCGCGTTCAGGTCCATTTGCCGCGCACTTTACCCGTTTCCGGGACATTTGGCACACCATATGAATGGCATGCATTTTTCTGATGATTAACCGGCCTTTGCAAGAGCTCATGCCCGGAATAAGGTAGCCGCTTGAACCGGAACGTCGCAGGGGCAATCATGCTAGCCTTTTTCAGCTGCTGCCTCTGCGCTGACAATGCCACAACCCTGACAAAAGGAGCCACCCCATGACGACCAAACCGGTACCCCACCAGAACCCCTATGGCGAGCGCATCACCCTTGAACTTGCCAAGGAAATCGCCGAGGCCGGAGAAGCATTCGCCACCAAGCAGGGCTGGAACGCAACGATCGCAATCTGCGACGATGGCGGCCACCCGGTCCTCTTGCACCGCATGAGCAATGGCCAGTTCGGCAGCGTCGAGTTGACCCTTGCAAAAGCCTATGGCGCGACCGCCTTCCGCCGGCCTACAGGCCTCTTCCACGACGATCTGAGCGCAGGCAAGTTCAACACCTTCTGGCATCTGCGCCAGGAAGCGGCAATTCCGCTTGAAGGCGGCTATCCCATCATCGTTGGCGGCCGTGTCATTGGCGGGATCGGCGTCTCTGGGGTCGGCGCCGCCGGCTTGGCGGACGGCGACAGCCAGGTGGCCGTTGCCGCCCTGGAAGTCGTCAAGGGCAAATAAGAAAAGAAGGCTCGGCAGGTTTCGGCGCGCGCTGCGCCGAGCTTGTGCCTGCCTGGCGGGGCAATATTCATGCAGAACTTTGTGGACTGGTTGGTGGTGATCCTGCGGTGGACGCATATCGTGGCCATCCTCGGCTGGGTTGGCGCTTCGCTTTACTTCATGTGGCTTGAAAGCAAGCTGCGCACGCCCGGCGTGCCGCGCAGCAATGTGCTGGGTGAGGCATGGCTGGGCCATGGCGGAGGCTTCTACATTGTCGAGAAGCGCACGATCACGCCAGGGCAGGTGCCTTCCCCCGTCTACTGGTTCCGCAATGAAGCGGCGATAACCTGGATCACCGGCTTCCTTCTTCTTGTGTTCGTCTACTACTGGACGGGTGGCGTCGACCTCATTGATGCGGACAGGCCGCTGCTGAGCCCCGGCTCGGCCATTGCGATTGCCGTTGGCCTGTTCGTGGTCTGCTGGCTGGTGTACGACAAGTTGTGGGTGTCGGCATTCGCCGCCCAAAAACCCGTGGCAGCCACCGTCATCAGTGCAGTTCTGCTGCTCGGCGTCGTTTATCTGCTGTGCATGCTCTTCAATGGCCGTGCCGCCTTCATCCACATCGGCGCCATCCTGGGCACCAATATGGTCGGCAATGTCTGGCGCCGCATCATTCCTGCGCAGGTCGAGGCGGTAGCCGCCGCCACAGCCGGACGGGAGCGCGACATGGTCATGGCGTTGCGCGCCAAGCGCCGTGCGCAGCACAACACCTACCTCACGCTGCCAGTGATCTTCTCCATGATCGCGGCGCATGCGCCCAGCACCTACAGCCACGCACTCAATTGGCTGATCATGACCCTGCTGATCCTGGCGGGCATCGCGGCGCGGCAGATGATGATCCTCTATGACCGGAGCACCCCTGCGGGTCCGGGATGGCTGCCGGCCGCAGGTCCGCTGGCAATCGCGGCCGTCGTGCTGGCGGTGTTGACCACGCCTTCGTCCGTAATCGCGCCGGCGCAACTGGTGGCGGGCGAGGCGCCTGTGTCGTTCAATATCGCCCGAGGCATCCTTGAGCTGCGCTGCATGGGTTGCCATGCAGCAACACCGATTGCACCAGGCGTTGCCGCAGCCCCTGGCGGCGTGCGACTCAACTCGCCCGATGAGATCAGGATGAACGCCGCGAAGATCCAGGCCACCAGCATTGCCACGCGCTCGATGCCGCCAGGCAATGCCACCCGGATGACGGATGAGGAGCGCAGATTGGTCGGACGCTGGCTGGCGGCGGGCGCACAGACGCCGTGAGCTGATCTTTTCGCGGCGACGCAGCCGCATCTCTGCGTATGCATCAGCTTCATTGCGCCGATGTGCCGCCCGCCATGTACAAAGCCCTGCGGGCCGCATAACGTGTTGACGAATTACTTGGCAATTCCAATTGCTTCACCTGTCAGTCCTATTGTGTCCATTGCATTTCCTCAGTCAGAACAAGTTGTCGCGGCCCAGGCCACCGCATCGCAAGCCATGCCGGAGCAAGGGCTGATCCAGACGCGGGTGGAGTGCATCCGTTTCGGCACGCACGACACCAACCTGTATGAACTGCGTCCAGTTGATGGCACGGAGTTGCCAGCCGCTCGGCCTGGCGCGCACATCGCCGTGCACCTGGCGTCCAAACTCGTTCGGCAGTATTCGCTTTTGCAGGCAGGGGAGAAGCCGCTCAGCTATCTGATTGGCGTCAAGCGGGACGCGGCAAGCCGCGGCGGCTCCAGTTTCATCCACGAGAAACTGCGGGTGGGCGACAGGCTCATGATCGAAGCGCCGCGCAATAATTTCCCTTTGGCCCCAGATGCGCGGCATACCTTGCTGCTGGCCGGCGGCATAGGCATCACGCCCATGCTCTGCATGTGGCAGCAGCTGAAGGAACAGGGACAAAACGTTCGACTGGTCTACTCCTGCCGCTCGCGCAAGGACGCTCTTTTTCTCGATACGCTGGACGGCGAGCCTGGCGTGACTTTGCGCTTTGACGATGAACACAAGGGCAGCCACCTCGACATGGCCGCGGTTCTCGCCGGGGCCCCGGCCGACGCGCATCTTTACTGCTGCGGTCCGTTGCCGATGCTGCAAAGTTTTGAGCGGCAGACGGCCGCATGGCCTGCCGGGCAGGTGCATGTTGAATATTTTTCCTCAGCACAGGAGCAGGCGACCGAAGGCGGCTTCAGCGTGAAGCTGGCACGCGCCGGCATCACGGTTGCCGTCGCCAATGGACAGTCGGTGCTGGCCGCGCTGCGCTCGTGCGGTATCAGCACCGCATCGTCTTGCGAGGAAGGCATTTGCGGGGCCTGTGAAACCAAGGTGCTTGCGGGCATTCCCGATCACCGCGATTCCGTACTCAGCGACGGGGAAAAGCTCGCAAATGATCGGATGATGATCTGCTGTTCGGGCAGCAAAACCCCTGAGCTCGTGCTCGATCTGTAGGCGCAAGCAGATGCTCAGGAACGAGAACATCGACGTGCCGCCGGCACCGCCCATTGAGGAAACTTTCAAGGCAGTGTGCCGCATGTGCCACGGCGGCTGCGGCACGATCGTAAGCAGGATTGACGGCCGTATCACCAGCGTCGTCGGCGACCCGGACCACCCCATCAACAAGGGAAAGCTGTGTGCCAAGGGCGGGCAGCCGTCGATCGACCTGCTCTACCACCCGAGTCGCCTGGACTTCCCGCTCATTCGCACTGGTGAGCGCGGTGCCGGCCAATGGCGGCGTGCCAGTTGGGACGAAGCGCTTGACCATATCGCTGCGCAACTGCAAGGGATCAAGCAGGCACATGGCGCGGAAGCGGTGAGCTTTTTCCGCGGCATGGGGTTGAACAACTCCAACATCATCAGCCGATTGGCCAACCTGTTCGGCACGCCCAACGTGGCTGCCATCAGCTACTTCTGCTATGCCGTACGCGTGTCGGCCTGCCAGATCACGGCCACCGGAAGCTTCAGCGGCAAGAGCTGGGATGGTGCGGTGGTGCCGGACTTCTACACACCCACGAATTGCATTGTCGAATGGGGGTCGCAAAAACGCACCAGCAATGACCATGGTCTGATCGGCCATGTGCCGCTTACCGCCGCTTTCCACAACAAGCCGGCGCACATCATCGTCGACCCGCGGCGGCCCGCCTCCGCCGGCCCGGCCGACATCTGGCTGGCGCTGAGACCGGGCACCGACGCGGCAATGGCGCTGGGCTGGATCAACCTCATCATCGAGGAAGGTCTCTACGACAAAAACTTCGTCGAAAACTACTGCCACGGCTTTGCCGAGCTGCGGGCCCGCGCGGCCGAGTATCCGCTTCAGCGCGTGGCCGAAATTACCTGGTGCGACCCGGATCTGATCGCACGCGCAGCGCGCCTGTACGCCACGTCGAAACCGGCGCAACTGGTGCTGGGCAACGGCACCGACCACGCGGGCTTGAACACCTACCAGTCGGTGCGGGCACTTTTCATCCTGATGGGCATCACCGGCAATATCGATGTACCGGGCGGCAATGTGTTTTACCCGGCGCCGGCCCTGGCCTATCCCGACATGAAGGAAAAGCTGCCGCCTGAGCAGGCTGCCAAACGGCTCGGTGCCAGCCGTTTCAAGGGACTGGATCGACATGGTTTTTCGCACCCGCCACTGACTTTGCAGGCCATGGTGACGGGTGATCCTTATCCAGTAAAAGCGATGGTCGCGGTAGGCACCAATATCGCAACGACCTATCCCAATACGGCCCAGGTGTACGCCGCCTTGAACAGCCTGGACCTGCTCGTCGTGCACGATGTCTTCATGACCCCGACGGCAGAACTGGCCGATGTGGTGCTGCCGGCCGCAGGCGACCTGGAGCGTGATGAGCCGCGGCTGCACCTGCACATCAAGGGCCCGCATGCCACCTATATGGACACGGTGTCGAGCAAGCTCGCCACCATCGGTGAACGCAAATCCGATTGGGAATTCATCATCGCACTGGGTCAGAAGCTAGGCCTGGCCGAGTATTTCCCCTCGCTGCAGGTCATGGCCGACGAGGCGCTGGCGCCAATGCACATCACCTGGGACGAACTGAAAAAATGCGGCCGTGTCGAGACGCCGCTCGAATACCGCAAATACGAAAAATGCGGCTTCGGTACACCCACCGGCAAGTTCGAGCTTTACTCGACCATGATGCGCGACTGGGGCTACGACCCGCTGCCGTCCCATGTCGAGCCGCCGGAGAGCCCATACCGCACGCCCGAGCGCTATGCGCAATTCCCGCTCATTCTCATCACCGGTGCCAAGCAGGCCATGTACATGCATTCGCAGAACCGCCAGGTCGACTCGATCCGGCGCCTCGCCCCCCAACCCGTACTGGAGATGCATGCTGACACGGCAGCCGCATCGGGCATCGCCGAGGGCGACATGGTCTGGGTCGAAACGGCGCGCGGAAAACTGCAACTGCGCGCGCATCTGCACCAGCGCATCCAGGCCAAGGTCGTTGCCATCCCGCATGGCTGGTGGTTCCCCGAGCAGGCGGGGCCGGATCACGGCATCTTCAAGAGCTGCGCCAACGTCCTGACCGACGACAACGCCGACCTGTGTGACCCGACTTTCGGCTCGAGCCCGCTCAAGGGCCTGCTCTGCCGGGTCTACAAAACCGACGTATCGGCTGCGGCCTGAACTGATATCGATGGCGTCGCCAGCCGCTAAGGATGCTCTGCATAACTCAACGCGGATGTGTGCAGTGCGGACCGGGATGGGATGCAAGGCGCACTTTGCGGCCAATAGCGCGTGCTATTGGCAATAAATGCAACGCCGCAGACCGCCCGGGGCCGCGCTAGCACAAGCCGTGAGGGGTTATGCAGAGCATCCCCAAAGACATGCGGGCTCCACCGCTCTGCGCGGCCCGGCTCAAGGGGATTGACCAAGTATGCTTAAATACTTTTGATCCCCCTGCGCCACCACGAGCCCATCGCCATGCCCCTCAGCTTCAACGGTGCCGATGCACTGATCCGCATGTTGCAGCTCAACGGCGTGCGCCATATCTTCGGTTTATGCGGCGACACCAGCCTGCCTTATTACGATGCCCTGGCGCGTCTGGACCATGGCATCGACCATATCCTGACCCGCGATGAACGCAGCGCTGGCTATATGGCTGATGCTTATGCCCGCGTGACAGGCAAGGTCGGGGTCTGCGAAGGGCCGAGCGGCGGCGGCGCCACCTATTTGCTGCCCGGCCTGGTCGAGGCCAACGAGTCGTCGGTGGCGGTGCTGGGCATTACCTCGGACATATCGGTCGGTGCACGCGGCAAGTTCCCGCTGACCGAACTGGACCAGCAAGCCTTGTACAAGCCACTGACCAAGTGGAACACCCGCATCGACCGGGTCGACCAGATCCCCCATGCAGTGCGCAGCGCCTTCCGCGCAATGACCACGGGCCGGCCCGGCGCCGCCCATATCGCCCTGCCCTATGACGTGCAAAAGCATGCCATCGATCCGGCGGAAGTCTGGGCCCAGCCGGGCCATGACCGCTTTCCCGCCTACCGCAGCGCACCGGACCCGGCCGCAGTGATCGAGGCCGCCGATCGGCTGCTGGCCGCCAGGTCGCCGGTGTTGATCTGCGGTGGCGGGGTGGTGATCGCCGGGGCCAGCGCGGCGCTGGATGCGCTGGCCACCCTGCTCAATGCACCGGTCTGCTGCACTGTGAGCGGCAAGGGCAGCCTGGCTGACAGCCACCCATTGAACGCCGGCGTGGTGGGCACCAACGGCGGCGTTCCAGCCACCCGCGCCGTGCTGGAGCAAGCTGACCTCGTGCTGTTCGTTGGTGCGCGCGCCGGCTCGACCACCACCGAGCATTGGCAGATGCCATCGCGCCAGGTCAGCATCCTGCACCTCGATGTCGACGCCGCCACCATCGGCACCAACTACCGCACCGATGTCGCGCTGGTCGGCGATGCGCGACTGGGCTTGCAGGCCCTGCACGACGAAGTGGCGCGACGCATGGACAAGCGCGCCGCCGATGCCACCGATGGCTTGACCATCGCGGCCCGGGCTCGCGCCGGGAAACAAGCCTTCTTCGCGCCCTTGGCCGCCTCGCTGGAGCGCCCGATCAGGCCGGAGCGGGTCATCGATCTGCTCAACCGCCTGCTGCCCGCACAGGGCATTGTGGTGGCTGATCCCGGTACACCCTGCCCATATGTTTCGGCCTATTTCAACGCTCCGCAAGCCGGCCGGCACTTCATCACCAACCGGGCTCATGGCGCGCTGGGCTTCGCGATGTCGGCCGGCGTAGGTGCTGCCTTCGGCCGACCCGACTCGGTGGTGGTCGCCTTGATGGGTGACGGCAGCTTCGGCTTCACCTGCGGGGAACTGGAAACCATCGTCCGACGCAGCGTGCCCTTGAAGATGATCGTCTTTTCGAATGCGGTCTACGGCTGGATCAAGGCCAGCCAGAAGACCGGCTATGACGAGCGCTACTTCTCGGTCGATTTCAAGCGCACCAACCACGCTCTTGTCGCCGAGGCCTTCGGCGTCAAAGCCTGGCGGGTAGAGGATCCAGCCGATCTGGAAGCCGCGCTGAAAGCCGCATTGATGCATGATGGGCCGGCCCTGGTGGACATCATTTCCCAGGAACTGCAAGACAGCGCCGTCCCGGTCAGCCATTGGATGGGCTGAGCCCGCACACCGATCCCCCACCCCAAGGAGCTTCAAATGAACCCCTCAACCCCACGTCGCCAATTGCTCGGCGCAGCGCTTGCCCTGTGCCTGAGCGGCCTGCTTGGCCCGGCCATGGCCGACAACGACAACCCTGTGCGTTTGATCGTCACGTTTCCGCCCGGAGGCAGCACCGACATCGCTGCGCGCACCCTCCAACCGCGCCTGGCCGAGGTGCTCGGGCGGCCGGTGGTGGTGGAAAACCGGCCCGGGGCAGCGAGCCAGATCGCCACCCAATTCGTGGCCAATTCCACCCCCGATGGCAACACCTTGCTGGTCAGCTTCGACAGCCACGCCATCAACCCGATTGCCAAAGCCAAGCTGCCCTATGACACCTTCAAGGACTTCGCGGGCGTGACCCTGGCCGTGCGATTTCCGCTGGTGATCGGAGCCTCGGCTTCGGTCCAGGCCAAGGACTTGCGCGGCTTCATCGAGGAAGCCAGGCAGCAACCCGCCAAATACAGCTACGCGTCCACCGGCGTCGGTTCGATGAACCAGTTGGTGATGGAGGACATCAAGCGCAAGGCCGGGGTTTCTGTGCTGCATGTGCCTTTTGGTGGTGGCGGGCCGGCGATCCAGGCCGTGCTCGGCGATGTCTCGCAGATCACCTTGCTCAGCTACGCTGCCCTCAAAGGCCAGATCGCCGCTGGCAAGATCAAGCCCTTGGCAGTCACCGGGGCCAGTCGTCTGCCCGATCTGCCCGATGTACCCACGGTCGCCGAGTCGGGTTTCCCGGGTTTCGAGGCCTATTCCTGGATCGGCATCTTCGCTCCTTCAGCGACACCCCCGGAGGCCCTGGGCAAGCTGACCAAAGACTTCCAGACCACGCTCAACAGCCCTGATCTCAATCGCAAACTGACCCAGCTTGGCTTCGAGGTCATGGCCACCGATGGCCCGGGCGTGGACCGTCACACCAGGAAGGAATTCGAACGCTGGAGCAATTTCGTGCGGGCCACCGGGCTGAAGCTGAATGACTGAACCAGACGAAATCCTGCAGCGACCCGGAAGCCGCAAGCCATGACGGACGAGTCTGCCCTGCGCAGCCTGGACCATCTGGTCATTGCAGTGCATGACCTGGATCGAAGCATTGCTGACTATCGGTCAATGGGGTTCACGGTAAACCCGGGTGGCCGGCACCCCGGACGCAGTTCGCACAACGCATTGATTGTGTTCGCTGACGGCGCCTATATCGAGCTGATCGCCTGGCAAGCCCCCGCACCCGAAGAGCGCTGGTGGCGGGTATTGCAGACCCGCGGAGAGGGCTTCGTCGACTTCGCCCTGCTGCCTGGCGACACTGCGGCGGCCATCGATGCGGCGCGTTCCAGAGGCCTGACCACGATCATCGGTCCGGTCGAAGGCGGCCGGGTGCGCCCCGATGGCATGGCATTGCAGTGGCGCACGGCGCGCCAGGCCAGCCATGACCTGCCCTTCTTATGCGGCGACGTGACAGCGCGAAATCTGCGCGTGCCCGAAGGCGAGGCCCGCCAGCATCCAAATGGCGTCAGCGGGGTGGCCGGACTCTCGATCGCCGTGCAGGACCTCGAGGTCTCGGTCAAACGCTATAGCGCCCTGTTGGGGCCCGCCGTTCCGGTCGGCATCACCTCGGGGGATCCGCAGTCAGCCCAGGCGTCCTTCCTGCTGGGATCAACCCGGTTCACCCTCGTCACGGCGACGCAAGACGAGGGGCCGAGCCACATGACCTTGATCGGCCCGGTCGGTGTATTGCGCCGCAGCCTCAGCCTCGTGACCAGCCATGGTGCCGCCATCGACATCAGCTGAAGACGCGATGGGAGATGCTTGAGTTCAACCCGCCAGCAGACGCGCGGCCAAGGCCTTGCCGGTCTCGCGGGTCCCCAGGCTGCCGCCGCAATCACGGGTGACCTGGCGCGCCGCGACTGCGGCTGCAACAGCCTGCTCGATCGCCGCATTGGCCTCGATGAATGCCGGCAGACCTTTGCGCTGGCCATGCCAGGCCAGCAGCATGCCGGCCGACAGAATCGAGGAAAACGGGTTGGCGATATTCTTCCCCGCGATGTCGGGCGCCGAGCCATGAATCGCCTGACCCATCGCGTAATTCGCACCGGCGTTCAACGAGCCGCCCAGACCCAGACTGCCCGAGAGCTCGGCAGTCAGGTCGGACAGGATGTCGCCAAACATATTCGTCGTCACGATCACGTCGAAACGCTGCGGCGCCCGCACCACATGGGCCATCATCGCGTCAACGATGAAGTCGTCGACCAGGACCTGTGGAAATTCACGGCCGACTTCGCGGCAGATGTCGATGAACATGCCGTCGCCGATCTTCAGCACATTGGCCTTGTGGACGATGCTGAGATGCTTCTTGCGGGTCATCGCCAGCTCAAATGCCGAGCGCGCGATGCGTTCGCAGCAATGCCTGGTGATGCGGCGCAGTGAAATCACCACATCGGGCGTGATCAGCATCTCGCTGCTACCCGACTCGACATTGCGGTCGGCATAGAAGCCTTCGGTGTTTTCACGCACCACCACCAGATCGAGCGCGCCGAAGCGCGCTTCCATGCCCGGGTAGCTGCGCGCCGGCCGGATATTGGCATGCAGGTCGAGCGTCTTGCGGAAGAACATCGACGGATTGATCTCGTCCTTGAACTCATAAGTCGCCATCGGTCCCAGCATCAAACCGTCAGCGGCGCGGACTTTTTCAATCAGAGTCGGCGTCACCGTGGTGCCATGAGCTTGAAGGCTGGCATGGCCGGCAATGTCGTGCTGCAGCTCAAGCTCCAGCTTGAAACGCTGCGACAAGGCCTGCAGGGCTTCGACCGTGCAGGCCATCGTTTCAGGACCAATGCCATCACCCGGCAATATGACAATTTTCATGGGGAAGATTTCTTCGATTGAAGCAGCAGGGTTCTGGCGTCAGATCTTGATGCCGGCAGATTTGACAACGCCGCGCCACAGCGACAGCTCGTTACCCAGCGCGCGCTGGAAATCGGCCGGGCTGCCGCTGATCGCCTCGGCGCCTTCGCTGTCGAGGCGGCTGCGCACCGGGTCTTTGGCAGCGATTTCGTTGATGGCCAGATTGAGCTTGTCGATGATGGCCTTGGGCGTCCTGGCTGGCGCCATCACGCCCCACCAGGTGGTGATGCTGAAGTCCTTGATGCCGGCTTCGGCCATCGTTGGCGTCTCGGGAAACAAGCTCGAGCGCTGGTTGCCGGTCACGGCCAGCAGCGTCACCCGGCCGTCGCGGACATAGGGCAGGATGGTCGGAACGGTGGCAAAGAACAGGTTGACGCGGCCGGCCAGCAGATCCATCGTTGCCGGGCCGCTGCCCTTGTAGGGCACATGGGTCATATTCAGCTGGGTACGGCTGCGAAACAGCTCACCGGCCAGATGGTTGATGCTGCCGTTACCGGCCGAGCAGAAGTCCAGCCCTTCGGGTCGCGCCTGGCCGATGGTCCTGAGCTGGGCGATCGTCCTGGCGCCGAGCTCCTTGCTGGCCACGACCAGCAAGGGCCCGCGCCCCAGCATCGCCACCGGCGCAAAGTCCTTCTCAACGTCGTACGGCGTGTTGGTTTCTGCCGCTGCATTGGTGATGAAGGTCGAAGTCGCGAACAGCAGGGTATAGCCATCGGCCTGCGCCTTGGCCACCATGTTCGCGCCGATCGCGCCGCCTGCACCACCGCGGTTGTCGATCACGACACTCTGGCCAAGCTTTTCGGCCAGCGATTTTGCGACGTCGCGCGCAATGCTGTCGGTACCACCGCCAGCGGCAAAAGGCACGATCAAAGTGATCGGCTTGGTGGGAAAGCTTTGCGCCCAGGACATCGCAGGCAGCAGGATGATTGAAGCCAGGATGGCGCGTCGATTGAGTTGTTTCATGATTCCGGACCTCTGGGTAAACAAACGATTTGCCATCAAACCGGGCGCTGGCGCAGCATCTTCAGGCGCTCGAGCAAGGCATTGCGGATATGGGCTTGGGCCAGGTCGCTGGCAAGCCGGCCATCACGAGCGCGGATCGCCTGCAGCAATTCACCATGTTCCTGTTGCGCGGTGACCGCGCGCTCTGGCGCGGCCAGCGTGCTGCGGCCGAGCAGATAGGTCGTATCGGTCAAGGACTGCAATGACCTTGTCAAATGCCGGTTATGCGCCGCGCCATAGATCGCCTGATGAAATTGCTGGTTCAACTGCACCGGATCGCCGCCATCGATCTGCTCCTGCAGGATCGACGCCATATTGGCAATCTCCGCATCGGTGGCCGATCTGGCTGCGAAGGCCGCCGCCGCCCCCTCGAGCACTTCGCGCATCGCATAAAGTTCGGTCACAGCCTGCTGATCAAGCGTCGTCAGCACCAGCCCACGGCGCGATTCGCGCGTCAGCAGCCCTTCGCCTTCGAGCCGTTTCAAGGCTTCGCGCACCGGCGTCCGTCCCAGCGACAGCAACTGTGCCAGTTCCACTTCGCGCAACCGGTCCTTTTCGGTGAAATAGCCGGCAAGAATCTTCTTCTTGACTTCCTGAAAGGCGGCATGTGCCTGACTATTGGCATTCTTGATCGGCAATTTCGCGTCCATATGTTATTGTATACATGAGAATATTTACCAATACCCGGAGCGCTGTTCTGCTGCCGCAGCCCTTGACAAGGCAAAGCCCGCTCCTACACTCGCGCATTGTTCAAAGGGGACCGGATATGGGACATCGGGCAACTTCAAGTACGCAGGGATTAGGCCGCAGGCTGGCCCTGTTTGCGATCCTGTGCGGGGCTTGCGCTACGCTGCTGGCGCAGAATTTTCCGAACCGGACGATCAAGCTGATCGTGCCGCTGGCGGCCGGCGGAACCGGCGACACGATCGCCCGCGCGATGGCGGAAAGCATGAGCAAGGAGCTCGGCGAAACCGTGGTGGTCGAAAACAAACCCGGCGCTGGCGGCCTGCTCGGGACCGAGTTCGTCTCTGCCGCGCCGGCTGATGGCTACACGATGCTGGTGATCAGTCCCTCGCATGTGATCAACCCCTTGCTGCATGCAGACAAGAAAACCTATGACCCGATCCGCAATTTCGATCCGGTCACCGTGATGGCCAATACCCATCAGCTCATCGTCGCCCACCCTTCCGTGCCGGTGAAAAATCTGCGCGAGTTGATCGATTACGCCAAGCGCAACCCGGGCAAACTCAGCTATGGATCGGCCGGCGTCGGATCGGCCACGCATCTGAACATGGAGCTGTTCCTGCAGATGGCCGGCATCACCGCAGTCCATGTGCCTTACCGTGGCTCAACCCAGGCGCGCCAGGACGTGATCTCGGGGCAAGTGCAACTGGCGATGGACGGACTGCTGCCCTTGCAGCAATTCCTCAAGGACGGGAGGCTGACGCCAATCGGCCTGACCAGCAACAAACGGGCCTTGAGCAACCCCGAGATCCCCTTGATCGGCGATGTGGTTCCCGGCTATGTATCGGAAACCTGGTACGGCATCCTGGTGCCGGCCGGCACACCGAAGGAGATCGTCGCCAAGCTTCATGCCGCCGCAGCCCGGGCCTTGAACTCGCCTGCGCTGAAGGAAAGATTCATGAAACTCGGCGCTGAAACCGTCGGCAACTCACCCGCAGACTTCAAGAAGCTGTTGGAAATCGAACAGAAGACCTGGGCCAAGATGGTCAAGGACACCGGAGCAAAAGCAGAATGATCAAGCGCCCTACCACCCGATTGCGCGAGCTGATCAGCAGCGGCAAGACGCTTTACGTCCCCGGCTGCTACAACGCGATGAGCGCCAAGGTGCTCGCGAATGCCGGCTTCGGCGCGATCTATATGACCGGCTATGGCAGCTCGCTGGCCGTGACCGGCCTGCCCGATGTCGGGTTGATGACGATGAGCGAAATGGTCACCAACGCCCGCTACATCGCTGCGGCCGTCAGCGTGCCCTTGATCGCCGATGCCGACACCGGCTTCGGCAACGCGATCAATGTGATCCGCACCGTCCGGGAATACATCAGCGCCGGCGTCGCCGGCATGCATATGGAAGACCAGGTCAGCCCGAAGCGCTGCGGCCATGTGGCCGGCCGCCAAGTGATCCCGATGGATGAGGCGGTCGGCAAGATTGACGCCGCCGCCGATGCCCGCGACGCCATCGACCCTGACTTCGTGCTGATCGCCCGCACCGACGCGCGTGGCGCTTCGGGCGGCTCGCTCGACGATGCGATTGTCCGAGTCAACGCCTACCTCGAAGCGGGCGCCGACCTCGCCTTCATCGAAGGCCCGACCTCGCTCGACGAGGTCAAGCGGATCTGCCAGGAAGTGCGTGGGCCGGTGTTCTACAACATGACCGGCGTCTCACCGCGGATGACGATGGCCGAGATGCAGGAGCTGGGCATCGCGGTCTGCATCTCGCCGAATGCAATGCTGCGCTCGGCGCTGGCGGCAATGCATGATCTGGCCGCTCAGATGTTCGCCGAAGGCCCGGTTGCCGAAACCCGTTTCATGGAAGGCTTCCGCCAGCATCCGCTGGGCGACCTGCATACCTTCGCCGGATTCGACCAGATCCGGGCCTGGGAACGCGAGTATCTGGGCGAGGATGCGATGAAAAAGTACGCCGATTCGATCGGCCATCTGCCGCAGTAAGGCGCCTGCATCATGGGCTTGACGCTGTATCAGAAGATCTGGAACTCGCATAAGGTCGCCAAGGGCCCGGGCGGGCGCACCTTGCTCTATATCGACCGCCATCTGCTGCACGACGGCAGCTTCCATGGGTTCGAAGCCTTGCGCAACGGCGGGCGTAAACCACGTCGCCCCGAAGCGGCCTTTGCCACGCCGGACCATTACGTCCCGACACGCAACCGTGCCAACATCGAACAGGCTGACCTGCGCGAGAAAATCGCCGCCCTGAGCGCCAACGCAGCAGCGACCGGCATCAAAATTTACCCGGTCGGTGACGACCGGCAGGGCATCGTGCATCTGGTGGGGCCGGAGCAAGGCATCTCGCAGCCAGGCATCACGCTGGTCTGTGGCGACTCACACACCTCGACCCATGGCGCAATGGGGGCGTTGGCTTTCGGCATCGGCGCATCGGAAGTGGCCCATGTGCTGGCGACTCAGACGCTTTGGCAGGCCAGCACCAAGACGCTGCGGGTGAATGTCAGCGGCATCCTGAAGCCCGGCGTCTTTGCCAAGGACCTGATCCTGGCCTTGATCGCAAAAATCGGCGCCTATGGCGGCAGCGGCTACACGCTCGAATATGCCGGCCCGGCGATCCGTGCCTTGTCGATGGAAGCGCGGATGACGGTCTGCAATATGTCGATCGAGGCCGGTGCCAGGGCCGGCTTGATCGCGCCCGACGATAGCTGTTTCAATTATCTGCATGGCCGCCCGCAAGCGCCCCATGGCGCCGACTGGGAGCTGGCCTTGGCAGCCTGGCGCAAGCTGCCCTCGGATGTTGATGCTTGCTTCGACGCCGAAGTTGATCTCGATGCCGCGGCGATCGAGCCGATGGTCACCTGGGGCACCAGCCCCGAACATGGCATTAGCGTCAGCGCCGCCTTACCGGATCCGGCCTTGCAGCAAGATCCGGTCCGCCGCGCCGGTATGGAAAAGGCCATGCGCTATATGGCGCTGCATCCCGGCCAGCGGATCGAAGGGCTGGCGATCGACCGGGTCTTTATCGGCTCCTGCACCAACAGCCGGCTTGAGGATTTGCGCGCCGCAGCGGCAATCGCGCGCGGCCGCCAGGCGTTGGTGCCGGCGCTGGTCGTGCCCGGCTCGGGGCTGGTCAAACTGGCGGCCGAAGCCGAAGGGCTGGACCGGATCTTCATCGATGCCGGCTTCGACTGGCGCGAGCCCGGCTGCTCGATGTGCGTCGGCATGAACGGCGATCTGGTCGAGGCGGGTCAGCGCTGCGCGTCGACCTCGAACCGCAATTTCGAAGGCCGGCAAGGCCGCGATGCACGCACCCACTTGATGAGCCCGGCGATGGCTGCAGCGGCCGCTGTGACCGGCCGCATCACCGATCCGCGCCGACTGCAAGCCGCAGCAGGGAGACCCTGAGCATGGACGCCTTCACCACAATCAGTGCCCGGGCCGTCCCGCTCGATCTGGTCAATATCGATACCGACCGCATCGTGCCGGCGCGCTTTTTGCGCCGGCCGCGTTCGGCGGGTTACCAGAATTTCCTGTTCAACGACCTGCGCGAGCAGGATCCTGGCTTCGCCTTGAACCGGCCCGAATATCAGGGCGCAAAGATCCTGGTTGCGGCCGAGAATTTCGGCTGCGGCTCCTCCCGCGAGGGCGCCGTCTGGGCCTTGGCCGGCATCGGCCTGCGGGCCTGGATCGCACCGTCGTTCGGAGACATTTTTTTCGAGAACTCGTTCAAGAACGGCGTACTGGCTTTCACCCTGCCGCATGGCCGCGTCGCGGCGCTTCGCCAGCAGATCGCAGCAGCCCCGGAAGCTCAGCTGAGCATCGACTTGCCAGCACAGACCTTGACCTCGCCCGATGGCAGCGTCGACCATTTCGAGATCGATCCGTTCCGCAAGGAATGCCTGCTCGCCGGCATCGACGAGATCGACCTGACCTTGCGCTACGAGCCGGACATCCAGGCCTTCGAGCAGCGCCAGCGCATCGAGATGCCCTGGCTGGCCCGCAGCGCCTAACTGCAACTTAACCGGCAGCCGACTCGAGCAACAGGCGCGCCATCCGGATCGCCGCCTGCATGCTCGACGCATCGGCGCGGCCGCTGCCGGCGATGTCAAATGCCGTGCCGTGATCGGGGCTGGTGCGGACAAAGGGCAGGCCCAGCGTCACATTGACGCCCTGCTCGACGCCCAGATACTTGACCGGAATCAGCCCATGGTCATGGGTCATCGCCACGACCAGATCGAATTCTCCAGGGTGGCCGGCGCTGTTGCGGGCCCGCATGAAGACGGTGTCGGGAGCGAACGGCCCGCTCGCATTGATGCCCTCGGCGCGGGCGGCGGCAATCGCCGGAGCGATATGGAGAATTTCTTCATTGCCGAACAAGCCGCCCTCGCCGGCATGCGGATTCAAGCCGGCCACCGCGATGCGCGGCGCGGTGATGCCGAAACGCTGCATGGCCTGATGGCTGATGCGCAGCGTTTGCAGCACGCTTTCGCAGCTGATGGCGTCGATCGCCTCGCGCAAGGAGCAATGGATTGTCACCAGCACCGTACGCAACTCATCGTTGGCCAGCATCATGCGCACTGGCGGCATGGCGCCGCCCTGCGCCGCCAGTGACTGCAGCATTTCGGTATGGCCGGGGAACTGCACGCCAGCGGCATGCAGCGCTTCCTTGTGGATAGGCGCGGTCACCAACCCGCCGGCATGGCCGGCCTGGATCGCTTCGACCGCCGCCTCGATGCAAGCCGCGGCCGCTGCGCCTGCGCGGGCGTCGATCTGCCCGACCGGGCAGTCGAGCAGGCCGGCCGGCAGGCCTGAGGGCTGCCAGACTGGCAGGCAACCGGGCGGCACCTCGGCCAACTCTGCCGCTGAAGCCAGCTTCGCCACCGGCAGCTGTAACCCGCGCCAGCGCAAGGCACGGCGCAGCACATCGACATCGCCGACCAGGCACAGCCGGGCATCAGCTTGCGCCTGCCAGGCGGCGACTGCGACTTCCGGGCCGATGCCACAGCAATCGCCCATCGTGATCAACAGGTTCTGTTTCATGCCGGGTTGGGAATATCGATGAATTGCTGGGTCAGACCGAATTCGGCTGCCAGGTGGCTGGCCAGGGCCTGCACACCATAGCGCTCGCTCGCATGGTGGCCGACAGCGATGAAGGCCACGCCGGTCTCGGCAGAATAATGGGCTTGCGGCTCGGAAATCTCGCCCGTGACGAAGACATCGGCGCCGGCCGCGATCGCAGCTTCGAAATAGCTCTGTGCGCCGCCAGTGCACCAGGCGATCCGCTGCAGAGGTCGGCCGTCTCCTGGCAAGGCCAGCACCTCGCGCCCGAGTTGCAATTGCAGCGCTGCGCAAAGCCCGGGCATCGCCTGCGAGGCTGACAAGCTGCCGATGCAGCCAAGATCCTGTTCGCCGAAAGTTCCGTCGGCCTGCCAGCCGAGCCGCAGTCCCAGTTGCGCGTTGTTGCCGAGTTCCTTGTGCGCATCGAGCGGCAGGTGGTAGGCGAACAGGTTGATGTCATGGGCCAGCAGCCTGGCCAGTCGCTGCTTCATCCAGCCGGTAACACGGCCCTCCTGGCCACGCCAGAACAGGCCATGGTGGACCAGGATGGCATCAGCCCCTGCGGCGATCGCCGCATCGATCAAGGCCACGCTGGCTGTGACCCCGCAGACCAGGTGGCGAATCTCCGCCCGACCCTCGACCTGCAAACCATTGGTCCCATAATCCTTGAAACGGTCGACCTCGAGCAACTGCCTGAGATGCAGCTCAAGAGCGCCGCGTTGGATGAAGCTGTTTGACATCAAAGTGGACCTGGGTGGGGAGGGATTGTGCGCAGACTATGGCTGATTTTCGCCCAGACGACGACCGTGGCGCTGGCAATGCTGTTTGTGGTGATGACATTGAAGCCTGCATGGCTGCAGCGAAGCGAGGTAGCGGTGTTGCCGCGCGCCTCACCGATACAGCCTTTGGCGACCTCAACAAGCAGCAGTCGCAGCGGTTACAGCCTCGCCGCCAAGCGCGCTGCGCCGGCCGTGGTCAGCATCACGGCGAGCAAGCCGCCAGCACGCTCGGACGAGGCCAACGATGCCTGGTTCAGATTCAACTTCGGCCAACGCGGCCGCAGCGCCCCGTCAAGACCGCAGGTTGGCCTGGGCTCCGGAGTGATCGTCTCGGCAGCAGGTTATCTGCTGACCAATAACCATGTGGTCGAAGGCGCTTCCGACATCGAGGTGATGTTGAGCGATGGTCGGCAGGCCCGCGCAACCCTGGTCGGCACCGACCCCGAAACCGATGTCGCGGTCTTGAAGATCAAGCTGGACAAGTTGCCGGTGATCCAGATTGGCGACTCGAACAGCCTGATGGTCGGCGACGCCTTGCTGGCGATCGGCAACCCCTTCAACGTGGGTCAAACAGTGACGCTGGGCATCGTCAGCGCGCTCGGCCGCAGCCAGTTGGGCATCAATACCTTCGAGAACTTCATCCAGACCGACGCCGCGATCAATCCCGGCAATTCGGGTGGCGCGCTGGTCGACTCGGAAGGCAATCTGGTCGGTATCAATACGGCGATTTTTTCGCGCAGTGGCGGCAGCCTGGGGATAGGCTTCGCGATCCCGATCAGCACCGCGCGGCAAGTGATGGACGCGCTGTTGCGCGACGGTCATGTGGCGCGCGGCTGGATTGGCGTGCAGACCCGTGAATTGACGCCCGAGTTTGCCTCGGCCTTCAAGTTGACGGTCCAGGAAGGGGTGCTGATCAGCGGCGTACTGGACGGCGCACCGGCCGCCAAAGCCGGCTTGAAACCCGGCGATGTGCTGACCAGTATCGGCGCCAGGAAGGTACTCAATCCGACCGAATTGCTCGCTGCGGTGGCCGCCTTGCCGCCGCAAAGCGAGGCCAAGGTGTCGGTTCAGCGCGGCGCCCAGCAGCTTGAATTCACGCTCAAAATCGTGCAACGACCAAAGCCGCAGTCTGAATGATTACTCGGGTGCTTTCGAGTAGCGGATGAAATAGCCGGCAGCCACGATACCCAACTCGTAAAGAAAGCACATCGGAATCGCCAGCGCCAGTTGCGACACCACGTCAGGCGGCGTGATGATCGCGGCGATGATGAAGGCCACGACGATGAAATAGCCGCGGAATTCCTTCAACTTCTCGACTGAAACGAGTCCCATCCGCGCCAGCACGACAACCACCACCGGCACTTCGAAGGCTGCGCCAAAGGCAATGAACATCGACATCACAAAGCTCAGATAGGCCTCGATATCAGGCGCTGCGGTGATGCTTTTGGGCGCGAAGTTCTGGATGAACTTGAACACCTGGCCGAAGACAAAGAAGTAACAAAAAGCCACGCCGACGAAGAACAGCACCGTGCTGGAAAACACCAGCGGCACGATCAACCTCTTTTCATGCGAGTAAAGGCCCGGCGCCACAAAGGCCCAGACCTGGTAAAGCACCACCGGCAGCACGGCCAGAAACGAAGCCAGCAAGGTGATTTTCAAGGGCACCAGAAATGGCGAGATCACATTGGTGGCGATCAGGGTCGAACCCTGGGGCAATTGCGCCACCAGCGGTGCGGCCAGCAGGTCATAGAGTGCCGAAGGCCCTGGAAACATCGCCAGGATGCCGAAGGCAATCGCGACCGCAATGGCCGCGCGGACCAAGCGGTCGCGCAGCTCTACAAGGTGGGAAATGAACGGTTGTTCGGTGCCGGCGAGTTCATCGTCGGGCGCTTTCTTTTCTTCAGACATTGGCGCTCATCATCAGGGTCTTGCTGGCGGACGAAAACGCGCCACCCGCGCTGCGCCCGACTGGACATTGCGGCGGACGCCGCGTTTTTGCTTGTACCACTGCGGCGTTGCGCCGCGCTTGATGCGCCAGTTCTTGTTCGGGTGCTTGTAGCCGGGGACATCGACCATCGGGCTCCACGGCACAGGCTCAGCGGCGCTTTCACCGCTGGCATCGGCCCAGGTCTGCTCGAAAGCCTGATTGGCCGAGCTCACCTCCTGCTCGACCGTCTGCTTGACGTCCTGAGCCGCATCGGCGAACTGGTCTTTCATCTTCTTCAGCTCTTCGAGCTCGATCGATCGTCCCACTTCGGCTTTCACGTCAGCCACATAGCGCTGCGCCTTGCCCAGCAGATGGCCGACGGTACGCGCCACGCGTGGCAAGCGCTCGGGGCCGATCACGACCAGAGCCACCACGCCGATCAGCGCGATCTTGTCAAAACCGAAATCAATCATGCAGTGTCATTGCCGGGCGCGTCATGCATCAAGACTTGGTCTTGGACTCGACATCGACCGTGTTGCTATGGTCAGCCGCTTTTTGGGTCGTGACCTGCTGGGGCGGCGGCTCACTGCTGCTGGCGCCGCCATCTTTCATGCCGTCCTTGAAGCCCTTCACCGCCGAACCCATGTCCGAGCCGATGTTCTTGAGTTTCTTGGTGCCGAAAATCAGCACAACAACCAAGAGCACGATGAGCCAATGCCAGATGCTGAATGAACCCATATTGCTTCTCCTGAAAAAGATCCCGCATTCTAGTTGGGACGAGTCATCATTGCACTTGAGCGATTCAGGCCTTGACCCAGGGGCGCGGGCCGCCCATCACATGCATATGCAGGTGGTAAACCTCCTGGCCACCATCCGGCCCGGTGTTGATGACGGTCCGGAATCCGTTCGTCACGCCCTGCTCAAGCATCAGCCTGGGCGCCAGCAGCGCCATATGACCGAGCAGACCGGCATGTTCATCACCCAGATCGCTCATCGTGGCGATATGCAGCTTCGGGATGATCAGCAGATGAACCGGCGCCCAGGGATGGATGTCGTGGAATGCCAGCACCTGTTCGTCCTCATAGGCCTTGCGGCTGGGGATCTTGCCGGCAACGATCTTGCAGAACAGGCAGTCAGGGTCATGCGTCATAAGGAATCTCTTCAGGTCAGTCGTTGGGCTCTTCGGCATGGCCGCGCTGCGCAAATTCCTGCAGCCCGGACAGGCCCTCGCGCCGGGCCAGTTCGGCCAGCACCTGCTCGGGCTTGAGGTCGAAATGACTCAGGGCGATCAGGCTGTGAAACCAGAGATCGGCGACCTCGTAAACGAGCTTTTGCCGGTCGCCGTCCTTGCCGGCCATCACCGTCTCGGTCGCCTCTTCACCGATCTTTTTCAAGATCGCGTCAAGGCCCTTGTCGAACAGCCTGGCCACATAGCTGCTGGCCGGGTCGCCGCCATTGGCCGGCTTGCGCGAATCGATCAAAGCGCCCAAGCGCGCCAACATGTCCTGACTGGATTGCGAAGTCTGAGTCATTTGTAGATGGTCCCGGGATCCTTGAGGATGGGTTCGACCGCTTGCCAGGCACCATTTTCATAGCGCTGGTAAAAGCAGCTGTGCCGGCCGGTATGACAGGCAATGCCTATTTCATCCGGGCCGAGCTGGGTGATTTTCAGCAGCAACACATCGTTGTCGCAGTCCATCCGTATTTCATGAACGATCTGCTTGTGACCTGATTCCTCGCCCTTGTGCCAGAGCCTGCTGCGCGAGCGGCTCCAATAAACGGCCTCGCCAAGCTCAGCCGTACGTGCCAGGGCCTCGCGGTTCATCCAGGCGAACATCAGGACATCGCCGCTGACCCGCTCTTGAGCGATCACCGGCACCAGGCCCGCTGCATCCCATTTGATTTCGTCGATCCAGTTCATGGCGTCAGTGTAATCAGGCCGGATGGGTGGCCCCCTTGAAGCCACGCTCAGCCGCGAACCATTGCAGTACCGGGACCGTCCCTGGCAGCACCGGCTGCTGCTGCACCGGCAGGTCGGCCCAGGCCATCAACTGCTGCTCGCGCATCTCGAATTCACCCTGCCATTCATAGACCTTGCAAAAATGCAGGCGTACCCGGGCATGGGGATAGTCCAAGATCTCGATCTTCCAGGCATGGGCCGCGCCGATCTCGATCCCCAACTCCTCGAACAACTCGCGCTTCAGCGCTTGCTCGACCGTCTCGCCGGCTTCGACCTTGCCCCCAGGAAACTCCCAGAAGCCTGCATAGACCTTGCCCGCCGGCCGCGTCGTCAACAGAAAACGTCCTTCCCGGCCCTGGCTGTCACGCTCGATCAAGACGCCGACAGCGACGTCGACCGGCAGCCGCTCAGACATCGTCGAGGCCGTCGGGCGGCATGCCGCTGATCACGCGGGCCGGTGTCGCCTGGGCATGGGTGACCTCTTCGCGGCCGGCCAGATCACGTGCGAACTGGTAGGCAACGCGTCCCGAGCGCGAACCCCGCTCAAGTGCCCAGACCAGTGCCGGCTGCCTCGCCGCTTCGATCGCGGCCTCGTCGATGCCAAAAAAGCGCAACCATTGCGCCGTGATGACCAGATATTCCTGCTGCGTGAAGGGGTAGAAGCTGACCCACAGGCCGAAGCGCTCGGACAGCGAGATCTTTTCCTCGATCGCCTCGCCCGGGTGGACTTCGCCATCATCGGTATGCTTGTAGCCAAGGTTGTCGCGCATCTGCTCGGGCAGCAGATGGCGGCGGTTGCTGGTCGCGTAGATCAGCACGTTGTCAGACACCGAGGCCACCGAACCGTCGAGCATCGACTTCAAGGCCTTGTAGCCGGCTTCGCCTTCATCGAAGCTGAGGTCATCACAAAAAATCACGAAACGTTCGGGGCGACCAAACACCAGGTCAACCAGATCGGGCAGGTCAACCAGATCGGCCTTGTCGACCTCGATCAAACGCAAACCCTGATCGGCAAAGGCGTTCAGGCAGGCCTTGATCAATGAACTCTTGCCCGTGCCGCGAGCGCCGGTCAGCAACACATTGTTGGCCGGTCGACCGGCGACGAACTGCTCGGTATTGCGCAGCAAGCGCTGCTTCTGCGGCTCGACCTCTTTCAAGTCTTCGAGCCTGATCGCCGCGACATGGCGCACTGGCTCGAGCAATTGCCTACCGGCACGCTTGCGATAACGGAAGGCCACCGAAGCGTCCCAATCGGGCTCACCCAGGGGCTGTGGCAGGACGGCTTCAAGCCGGGTGAACAGCGCCTCGGCGCGTGTGATCAGGTTTTCAAATTCAGACATCCGCCCAGTTTAGCCGGGCGTGTCACCCGCCAGCATCCGCAGCGCGGCGTCCAGCTGCTCGCTGGGCATCCGTTTGAAGCCTGAACGGGCATAGCGCTGCAGGCGGCCGATGATGAAACTGACCAGCACCGAAGCCTGTGCATTGGCGTCAACCGTCGGCGTGGCCGAGCCCTTGGCTTCGGCTGCGACACGCAAGACCTGGCGCAGCGAGGACTCGACGCGATCAAAAAACTGATTCATCCGCAGCACCAGGCGCTCGTTTTCGTAGACCAGCGCATCGCCGACCATCACCCGGGTCATGCCCGGATTGCGTTCACCGAACTGCAGCAACACCGAGATGATTTTTTGCGCCTGCGCTTGCCCTGCGCCCGGACGCTCGACGATCTGGTTGAGCAAGCTGAAGATGCTGCTCTCGATGAATTCGATCAGGCCCTCGAACATTTGCGCCTTGCTGGCGAAATGGCGATACAGCGCCGCCTCGCTGACCTCGAGCTTGGCGGCCAGGGCGGAGGTGGTCACGCGATCGGCGCCGGGCTGCTCGAGCATGCCGGCCAGCGTCTGCAAAATCTGCACGCGGCGCTCTCCGGGACGGGGACGCTTGCGGGGCGCTACTGGCGACCCGGCCTTGGCATTCGATTCAGGATTGGATGCAGGCATCGGCTTGGCGGCTATGACGATTGCAGGAGCGCAACCGATTTTGGCACAGCCTGTGAAGGGACTCAGACTAGCCGCTGGCAGGCGTCCAGTGCAACTTCAGTCACGTAGCCAACCGAGGCGGCGGGCTTCGTAGATCGCTTCGACCTTGGAGCGCACATGGAGCTTGCGATAAACCCGCTTCACATAGGTCATCACCGTGTGCGGCGAAACCTGCAGGAAATGCGCGATCTCGTCGAAGGTGAAGCCCTTGGCCGCCAGGTGCAGCACCCGCGATTCCTGCTCGGAAAGCGCCACCGCATCCTCGTCGCTGAGTTGGGCCAGCTCGCTGGCCAGATGACCCGCAGCCGGCGCCAACCGCATCAGCAGCCGCCTGGCAATGATCGGGCTGATCGGACTGCCGCCGGCACGCAGCGAACGCAATTGGCTGGGCAGGTCCAGCGCCAGGTCGTCCTTGAGCAGATAGCCGGTGGCGCCGGCCTCGATGCTGGCCATCACATGCTGCTCGTCGCCGAAAACCGAGATCACCATCACCTCGCATTGCGGCCTGACATGGGCGGCATGGCGTATCAGTTCAATGCCATTGCCTCCCGGCAGGTCAAGGTCAACCAGCAGCACATCCGGCCGCCCCTGGTCGAACATGCGCCGGCCCTGGTGCAGATCGACCGCGACCCCGAGCAAGTGGACGTCGCTGACATTGGCCAGCGAATGCACAAAGGCCTCACTGAACCTGGCCTGGTCTTCGACGATCAGCACGGAAAATGTAGACATGAGCGCCCTGTTGTTTCAAGGATGATTTTCCTTGGCGGGTCATGCTGGGCGTTGATGAAACCGTGCAGATACAGGCCAACATCGACTGCAAACGTGGGGCCTGGGAATGCCCTCATCCGGGCCGGATGCTGAGTCCTCAGTGAACGTGGCTCATCGCAAGTCCTCCCTGCGGTCGGACGCGGGCCGACGATCCGGTCTCAGTGAGACGTGGATCATCGCAAGTCCTCCCTACGGTCGGACGCGGGACGATGATCCGGTCTCAGTGAGACCGGATCATCGTCCCGTAAGCCTGATCGCTGAGGATTTCGAGGAGCATGGCGTGGGGGACGCGGCCATCGATGATGTGGACGGCGTTGACGCCGCTGCGCGCGGCTTCGAGGGCCGAGGCGATCTTGGGCAACATGCCGCCTGACAAGGTGCCGTCGGCGAACAGCGCATCGATTTCGCGCGCGCTCAAGTCGGTCAGCAAATTGCCGGCCTTGTCGAGCACGCCAGGGGTGTTGGTCAACAACACCAGTTTCTCGGCTTTCAAGACTTCGGCCAGCTTGCCGGCCACCACATCGGCATTGATGTTGTAGCTCTCGTTGTTTTCGCCGAACCCGATCGGGCTGATGACGGGGATGAACTGGTCGTCCTGCAAGGCCTTGACCACGCTCGGGTCAATGCTGACGATGTCGCCGACCAGGCCCAGGTCATGCTCCTTGCTCGGATCTTCCATGTCGGCCATTTTCAGTTTGCGCGCCCGGATCATGCCGCCATCGCGCCCGGTCAGGCCGACCGCTTTGCCGCCGGCGACATTGATCAAGCCGACGATGTCCTGCTGCACCTGGCCGGCCAGCACCCATTCGACGACTTCCATCGTCTCGTCGTCGGTCACCCTCATGCCCTGGATGAACTGCCCCGTCTTGCCCAGGCGACCCAAGGCCTCCTCGATCTGCGGCCCGCCGCCATGCACTACCACCGGATTCAGCCCGACCAGTTTCAGCAGTACGACATCCTCGGCAAAATCGAGTTGCAGCGCCGGGTCGGTCATCGCATTGCCGCCGTACTTGATGACGATGGTCTTGCCGTGAAAGCGGCGGATATAGGGCAAAGCCTGCGAGAGGATCTCCGCCTTGTCGCGCGCAGAGATATGGGTCATGTCGGTGCCGGGGGTGGCGGCTGCAGGCTCGGTTGTCATTGCGCGCTCGGGTGAGGTTGGAATCTGGCGCTGATTGTAGGGGCCTAGAAAACCCAGACCAGGGCCGCAGTCATCGTCACATAGCGCGCGAATTTACCGATCGCCATATAGGCCACGCAGGGCCAGAACGGCAGCTTCAGCCAACCGGCGACCGCGCACAGCGGATCACCCAGCACCGGCAACCAACTCAGCAGACAGGCTTTGGCGCCAAAGCGTTGCAGCCAACCCAAGACGCGCCTGTCCCGAGGCTCATGGTGAGTCGCACGCTCATAAGCCTGCTCCGCGCCATAGCCCATCCACCAGGTGATGGCGCCACCAATCGTATTGCCCGCTGTGGCCACCAGCATGGCCGGCCAGAACAAGGCCGGGTCGGCTTTCACCAGCAAGAAGACCGCCGGTTCGGAGCCCAGCGGCAGCAAGGTTGCCGAGACCAGCGAGATCACAAACACCGCCGTCAAGCCGACTTGCGGCAAAGCCAGCGTGGCCAGCAACATTGCGATCGAGGACTGCAACCAGATTTCCATCGCAGGATTATCCGGTCAGCCGATGTCAACCGGCTGAAATTGCAGCCCAAACTCAAAGGTATACTTTTGCCTCATTTTTAAGCAATAACGATCAATGCCTTCGCGCTTGCAACTCGGCTCGCATGAACTGCCGAACCATCTGTTCGTGGCGCCAATGGCTGGCGTCACCGACCGGCCGTTTCGTCAGCTCTGCCGCCGCATGGGCGCCGGTTATGCGGTCAGCGAAATGGTCACCTCGCGCAAGGATCTATGGGACAGCCTGAAGACCTCGCGCCGCGCTGACCACCAGGGCGAAGCCGGGCCGATCGCGGTGCAGATCGCCGGCACCGATGCGCTGATGATGGCCGAAGCCGCGACCTACAACATCGACCGCGGTGCGCAGATCATCGACATCAATATGGGCTGCCCGGCCAAGAAAGTCTGCAGCAAATGGGCCGGTTCAGCCCTGATGCAGGACGAACCGCTGGCCTTGCAGATCATCGAAGCGGTGGTCGCTGCGGCGGCGCCGCGCAATGTACCGGTGACGCTGAAAATGCGCACCGGTTGGTGCGAGACCGAGAAGAACGCCTTGCGCCTGGCGCTGGCCGCCGAGAACGCCGGCGTGGCCATGGTCACCGTGCATGGCCGCACCCGCGAGCAGGGCTACAAGGGCCAGGCTGAATATGCGACCGTTGCCGCCGTCAAAGCCGCTTTG
>CAMDHE010000005.1 GCA_945898095.1 Roseateles toxinivorans
CTGCTGGTCGAGGCCACTTCACGCGGCCAGAAAATCGCCCTTCAATAACCGCGCTCGCGCTGCACCAGATGCTGCAATGGCAGGCCGGCGCGCAGCGCTCGCAGGTTCTCTGCCACCACCGCGACCGCGCTGCGCGCATCGGTTTGCGCTGCGCAATGCGGCAGCACAGTCACCTTCGGGTGGGTCCAGAAGCGGTGACCATCAGGCAGCGGTTCATGCGCGAATACGTCGAGCACCGCCCGGCTCAATTGACCTGAATCGAGCGCCACCAGCAAGTCGCTCTCGACGATATGGGCGCCACGCGCCAGATTCACCAGACTGGCGCCGCGCTTCATTGCTGCCAGACTTTTTTCGTTGAAGAAGTCTTGCGTCAACTCGGTCAGTGGCAGCAGGTTGACCACCGTATCGGCCCGGGCCAGCGCTTGCGCCAATGCTGTGTCGCCCTGTTGGCAGTCGACCCCGTCCACGCAGGCAGCATGCCGGCTCCAGCCGCTGACTGCATAACCCTGAACCGCCAGCTTTTGTGCAACCCGGCCGCCCAGCTCACCCAGGCCGAGTACCAGCACCCGCCATTCGGATGCGCGCAGTTGCCTGGGTTGCCGCCAAAGGCCTGCCCGCTGCTGTTCCTGAAGATCGAAAAATCCCCGGTGCAATGACAGCACAGCCCACAAGGCCGTCTGAGCCATGGCCTCATTCATCGCCGGATCAACCATGCGCGCCAGTGGAACAACTGGCACAGTTTGGTCCTGCAGCAAGCGATCAACGCCGGCCCAGAGTGATTGGATCAGGCGCAGATTGGGCAGGCCGCTCAAGCTGCCAGGCAATGGATTGGCAACGATCGCCGCTTCGACTGAAGAAGCTTGACGGGGATCGTCAGGCGGGCTCAGCAGCCAGGTTTCACCGGGCAAGGCAACTTGCAACAAGGACAGCCATTGATCGCGTTCGCTGTCAGTCCAGCGGCCAGTCAGCAGCAGGCTCATCGATGTTGCCCGCCGCGATTGCCGAGGGCTGTCAGAGCCTCAATCATCTGCCTGCACACATCTGTTCACTGATCCTTGTCTTCCAGCGTTTCGCACAAGGCCATCAAGCCCGAGCGCAGCGTCGCGATGCGCACTGCATGGCGGTCGCCGCTGAACAGTTCATGCCAGACCTTGGGCGCCGAGCCGGCATGGACCAGGGCCAGCCAGACCAGGCCGACCGGCTTGTCCTGGCTGCCACCGCTCGGGCCGGCGATGCCGGTCACTGCCAGGGCCCAGTCGATCGGCGCATGTGCCAGCAGGCCGCGCGCCATATGCAGCGCCACTTCACCGCTGACCGAACCATGCAGACTGATCAAGGCTGCAGGCACGCCGAGCAGTTCGGTCTTGGATGAGTCGCTGTAGCTGACCACCCCGCGTTCGAACCATTGGCTTGAACCCGACAAACTGGTGCAGGCTGCAGCGATCAGGCCGCCGGTGCAGGATTCGGCCGTGCCCATGCGCTCGCGGCGCTGCATCAAGGCCACGCCGATCCGGTCGATCAGCTCTTGCTCTTCAGGAAACAGCATGAGTCTCTCCTCAAGAAAAATGGCGCCACAGCGCGATCACGACAAGCGTACATCCAGCCGCGACGAAATCATCAAACAAGATACCGAATCCTTGCCGCCAGCCAATCGGCTGTCCGCGTTCGCACTTGAAAAGGCGGTCGGCCCATCCGACCGGCCCTGGCTTGGCGGCGTCGAAAAAGCGGAACAGTCCGAAGGCAATCAACTGCCCCAGCAGGCCGGTCGGCATGATCAACCACAGGATCAACCAGAAAGCGATGATCTCGTCCCAGACGATGGCACCGGGATCAGCCACAGCCATGGCCTTTGCGGTCAAGGTGCAGGCCCACCAGCCGATCAGCGTGCCCAGCAGCAGCAAGGCTGCCCATTGCGCATCGCCCAGCCATCGATCAAGGACGAGAAAAGCCATCCAGGCCCAGAGCGTTCCTACCGTCCCCGGCGCTTTGGGCGACAGGCCGCTGCCAAAACCCAAGGCAATCCAGCGTGACGGGTGAGCCCGCATGAACTGCCAGGTGGCGCGCTGTGGCGACATTGTTGCGGGCTCGAAATCAGTCATGATTTGAAATGATCGAATCCGCCAAAGGTCAAGGGCAAATCCAGTCCTTGCCCGTCCAGCAAGCGCAAGCCAAATGCTTGATCGATGCTGCCGATGCGGGTTACCGGCGTCGCACTAGCCAAGGCCGCCCTTTGCACCGCAGCGCGTGCCAGCTCTGGGGCGCTGAACAGCAGTTCATAGTCGTCGCCACCCGCCAGCATGCATTCACGCTGAATTGCCAGCGGCTGGTCTGCCATGGCCGGGCTACGCGGCAAGGCCTCGAGCGCCAAGCTGGCGCCCACCTTGGATGCCTGCAGCAAATGGCCGAGGTCGCCGATCAGGCCGTCCGAAAGGTCGATGGCGCTGCTGGCGATGCCGCGCAAAGCCTGCCCCAAGTCGACCCGAGGCTGCGGACATTCCATTGCCAGCCGGACCTGCTCAAACTGCTCGCCTGGCAGGCTGAGCTTGCCACGAAAGACCTCCAGAGCCAGGCGTGCATCGCCGAGCCGGCCCGAGACATAGAGGTCATCGCCAGCGCGCGCGCCGCTGCGCAGCAAAGCGCTTCCCGCCGGAACCTCGCCAATCACGGTGATGCAGATATTCAGCGGTCCGGCGGTCGTATCGCCGCCGATCAAGGTGATCCCATGGGCATCCGCGAGAGCGAACAGCCCTTGCGAAAAGCCTTCCAGAAAGCTTTCATCGACCGTCGGTAAAGCCAGCGCCAGAGTGAAGGCGCGTGGCGTGGCGCCGCAGGCAGCCAGATCGCTGAGGTTGACCGCCAAAGCCTTGTGGCCCAGCCGGGCTGGCGCCACTGTCGAGACAAAATGCCGGCCTTCGACCAACATGTCGCAGGAGACCAGCGATTGTGTGCCCGGGCTTGCACTCAATATCGCGCAGTCGTCACCGATGCCCAGATCCACCGTGGCTCCTGGAACGAGGTCGCGTTTGAAATAGCGTTTGATCAGATCGAATTCACCCATCGCCGGATTGTCTCAGCTGGTCTTCAGGCGACGCGCAGCAGGTTTGATAATTCGACCGCTGACTTGACACCCATTTTTTCGAACACCCTGGCCCGGTGCACTTCCACCGTTCGTACGCTGATATTCAATTGATCGGCAATCAGCTTGTTGGGCAGGCCCTGGATCACCAATGCCATCACTTCGCGTTCTCGCTCGGTCAGGTCGGTGATGCGATGGGCCAATTTGCCATGCTGCTGGCGCTGCGCGATCGCTTGGGCGCTGGCGGCGAGGGCATTCTCGACGCGGTCGACCAGGGCGTTGTCGGCAAAAGGCTTTTCGACGAAATCGAAGGCGCCGCGTTTGACCGCTGCGACTGCGGTCGGCACATCGCCATGGCCGGTCAAGAAGATCACTGGCAAGGCCAATCCGATGCCGCGCTCAATCAGGCGCTCGAACAAGGCCAGGCCGCTCATTCCGGGCATTCTGACGTCGAGCAGCAGGCAGGAGGGCGCATCAGGCCAGCCGCGCGCGCGCTCCGGTCTTGCGTCAAGCATCGCCTCGAAGGCTTCGGCGCTGCCAAAACCTTCCGAGAGCAGGCGGCGCGAACGCAGCAACCAGGTCAAGGCATCACGGACCACATCCTCGTCGTCGACGAGATAGACCATCGGTAAGTTACGGCTGTTCAAACTAGGCCTCCTGGCTTGGAAATTTGCTGGATTTGGCTTCAGCCGGCAAGGTGAAGAGGAATTCGGTACCGGTACCCATTTCGCGATTGACAAAGTCCACCGCTCCGCCATGTTGTTCGACCACCGTGCGACACAAACTAAGGCCCAGGCCCATGCCTTCAGCTCTGGTGGTGAAGAAAGGAGTGAACAACTGGCGACCGACTTCGGCGGCGATACCCGGCCCGCAGTCGATTACGGCAAAACTGACCCAGCGCGGGTCGATTTGGCGCACGCGCAGCACAAGGATTCTTTCGGCAAGGGGTGTGCATTCCTCCATCGCCTGGATGCCATTGCGGGTCAGGTTCAACAGCACCTGTTCGACCATCGTGCGGTCGCAGCGCACGCGGGGTGCTGGCACAGGCAGATCGATCTCGATCCTGGTGCCGCTTTTGCGCGCCTGCAGCCTTACCAACGGAAGCACGGCCTCGATCAGCAGATCGACGCTGATCACCTCGCGCGATTGGTCCCGACGACGAACGAAATCATGCACGCTCTTGATCACACGGCCAGCGCGCTCGGCCTGTTCGGCGATCCGCGTCACGGCCTGCCGCACCATGGCGGGCATCTGTGGGTCTTCGGCCTCAAGCGTGAGCAGGTTCAAAGACGCTGTGGCATAGCTGGCGATGGCCGACAAGGGCTGATTCAACTCATGGCTGAGCAGGGAGGCCATCTCGCCAACGGTGGCCAGCCTCGCCGTCGCCTGCAAGCGGTCTTGCTGCTGGCGCGACAACTCCTCCATCCGGCGTTGATCGCTGAGGTCGAGCACAGCGCCCATCCAGCCGGTCTGCACCCCTTGGGCATCGAGCAACGGGGCTTCGAAAATCAGCACTGGATAACGCTCGCCGTTGCGCCTTATGAAGACGGTTTCAAATCCCTGTCGAGGATCCTGGCCGGCCTCCAGGCGAGCCATGCGGTCGCTATGGCGCAGTTGGTAGTCGTCGACCAGTTCGGGTGGCCAGTATGGAGGCGGCGTGTGGCCGAACAATTCATCCGGCTTGAATCCGACGATCGCGCAAAAGGCCGGGTTCACATAGGTGATGTCCCCGGCCATATTGCGCGCTCTCAGGCCTGTGATCAGTGAGTTTTCCATCGCTTGCCGGAATGCAAGCGAGTCGGCCAGTGCATGTTCTGCAAAGGCGCGCCTGCGCACATCCCTGGCCAGCAAAAATACGACTGCAAACAGCGCCAATGACAAACCCATCACCAAGGCCGTTGACAGATTCGGTATCAGTTGCGGCCTTCCGGCCACGCTGTCGACCCGCAACTGCAGCGTCAGGCCGGGCAGGTCGACCAGGCGGTCAGCCAGGTAGACACCCGCGCCATGCTTGAAGCCGATCCGCGCCAGCCTGGCGCCATCGCTCTCGACGAAGCTGAGTTCCTGGCTGCGCGCCACATCCTGCGTGACTGATTCTTCCAACAACTGGCGCAGCCCTACTGTGGCCACGACAAAGGTATTGCCATGGCTGGCGCGCAACTGCGGCAGGCATAGATCGACCACCTCCAGGCCGTCGCCCTCGGCCATGGGCACGAAATAGCTGCGTGAATATTCGATCGACCCCTGACGCAATGCAGCCAGGCAGGCGACCTCGGTCTCCATCTGCATATGTTCGCGTGCAATCTGGGTGAACATGGGTGCGAAGTAAGAAGACTCGACCAGGTGGGTGACCCTTCGCTTCGTATCCCGGAATTCGATGCGCAGCAGCGGCCTGTTACGGCGCAGCAGTTCGGTCGCTTCATCGCGCCAGCGCGTCGTTGCCGGGTCCTTCCAGAGCAGGTTTTGCAGACCATGGAGGTCACGACCGGCAATCTGCCTGGCGCGCATTGCGACATCGGCGGCGACTTGATCGGTCTGCTCCTGCAGGCGTGAAGATTCGTAGTTCAGTGTCAGACCCACCAGCAGCGATTGCGCCACCAGCAGCAGGGCCATCAATGCGACCCACAGGAAAGCGCGCCGCCATCGCCGAGGGCGCTGCAGTTGCGGTTTCGAGAATGGAAATGGGATGGCGAGCAAGGCAAAAGGCTCTTGGTGATCAGACTGTCAGTATGCTTTGCGAGATGTAGGCGCAGAGGCACAGTTTCGCGTAAATATGGGTCAAGTCGACTTAGCGACTTGCTGACTTCTACAATCTCCCTCCGCATCGGGTTTTTCCCCGGTGTGGAAAGTCAAAGGGAAAAGCACCATGTCTACGTCATTCAACAAAGCCGACGAGCTTCGCCAGGCCGCACTCGAATATCACGAGTTCCCTACGCCGGGCAAGATCTCGATTGCCGCAACCAAGCAGTTGGTCAACCAGCACGACCTGGCATTGGCTTATTCCCCCGGGGTTGCAGCGGCCTGCGAGGAAATCGTTGCCGACCCGGCCAACGCCTACCGCTACACGGCAAGAGGCAATCTGGTTGCTGTGGTGACGAATGGCACCGCCGTTCTTGGCCTGGGCGACATCGGCCCGCTGGCGTCAAAACCGGTGATGGAAGGCAAAGGCGTTTTGTTCAAGAAGTTCGCTGGAATCGATGTGTTTGACCTCGAAATCCAGGAACGAAACCTTGACAAGTTGGTCGACATCATCGCGGCGTTGGAACCGACCTTCGGCGGCATCAACCTGGAGGACATCAAGGCCCCGGATTGCTTCTATGTTGAGCGGAAACTGCGTGAACGGATGAAAATTCCGGTCTTTCATGATGACCAGCATGGGACTGCCATCGTCGTTGGCGCGGCCTTCCTGAACGGTTTGAAAATACAGGGCAAGGACATCAAGCAGGTCAAGTTGGTGACTTCCGGCGCAGGCGCCGCCGCGCTGGCTTGCCTGGGGTTGCTGATGAAACTGGGCTTGCCGCGCAAGAACATCTGGGTCACCGATCTTGCCGGTCTGGTCTACGAAGGCCGCACCGAGCTGATGGACCCCGACAAGGCTGCATTTGCACAGCCGACGGAGATGCGCAGTCTGAGCCAGGTGATAGCCGGCGCTGACATCTTTCTGGGGCTGTCGGCTGGTGGCGTGATGAAACCGGCGATGGTGGCCAGCATGGCGCCGCGGCCGATAATTTTCGCCCTCGCGAATCCGATGCCGGAAATTTCACCCGAGGAAGTCAAGGAAGTGCGAGACGACGCGGTGATCGCCACAGGACGCACCGACTATCCGAACCAGGTCAACAACGTCCTTTGCTTTCCCTATATCTTTCGCGGTGCCCTGGACTGCCGGGCCACCACGATCACCGACGAAATGGAAATTGCTGCGGTCCATGCGATCGCCGAACTGGCTCAAGCCGAGCAGAACGAGGTTGTCGCTGCTGCCTACGCCGGCGTCAATCTGAGCTTCGGGTCTGAATACCTGATCCCCAAACCCTTTGATCCGCGGCTGATGATGAGAATCGCGCCGGCAGTGGCCAAAGCTGCGGCAGACTGCGGCGTCGCCCAGTTGCCGATTCTGGATATGGATGCCTATCGGGAAAAGCTGCAGAGTTTTGTCTACGCTTCTGGCACGACGATGAAGCCGATTTTTGCCGTCGCCAAACGCGCCAAGAACAAGCGCGTGGCTTATGCCGAGGGTGAAGAAGAGCGCGTGCTGCGGGCTTGTCAGGTGGTCATCGACGAAGGCTTGGCCAAGCCGACGCTGGTCGGGCGGCCGGCGGTCATCGCCGAACGCTGCGAAAAGTTCGGTCTACGCCTGAGGGAGGGGCGCGACTACGAGGTTGTCAATGTCGAGCAGGATGCACGCTATCGAGACTATTGGCAGACCTATCACCAGATGACGGCGCGCAAGGGTGTGACTGCCCAGTTGGCCAAGATCGAGATGCGCCGCCGACTGACCCTGATCAGCTGCATGTTGCTGCACAAGGGCGAGGTTGATGGCATGTTATGCGGTACCTGGGGCAACACTTCGATGCATTTGCAGTACATCGATCAGGTCATCGGGCGGCGCTCGGGAGTGAAGACCTATGCCTGCATGAACGGCCTGATCCTGCCCGGCAGGCAGGTAATGCTGGTCGACACCCATGTCAACTATGACCCGACCGCAGAACAACTGGCCGAGATCACCATCATGGCGGCCCAGGAAATGATGCGCTTCGGCCTGCGACCCAAAGCGGCGCTGTTGTCACACAGCAATTTTGGTTCTAGTGACAAGCCCTCGGCCGTCAAGATGCGCGAGGCCTTGGCATTGATTCAGGCCGATGCAGCCTGGCTGGAAGTCGATGGCGAAATGCATGGCGATGCCGCGCTCGACGAGAACTACCGCAAGAGCTTGATGCCTCACAGCACACTTGGCGGCGAGGCCAATTTGCTGGTTCTGCCGAATATCGATGCTGCCAACATCTCCTACAACCTGCTGAAAACTGCTGCTGGCGGCGGCATCGCGATCGGACCGGTTTTGCTCGGAGCGGCCAAACCTGTGCATGTACTGACGGCTTCGGCGACGGTCCGGCGGATCGTCAATATGACAGCGCTGACGGTTGCCGACGCGAATGCAGTCCGCTGAAAGGCCCTGGTAAAGGTAAATACGCACCAATATAGTGCATAAAATTCATCGGTGCATTTTGTTTTACAAAAGTTTGTAGGGACTCACCGACCACATGAAAATCTGATGTTTCCTTTATATATAGGAATTTTTTAGATAGTGTGCACTTACAAACTAGCCTTTTCAAGGCTGGGTCGCGGCGTTCTGCCGCTTGAGATTTTTGAGCAATTTCGATACCATGCTGTTTTGAAAACAGGGTAATCCCGTGTCTTTGCTCTCTCGGCCGTCCAATTGGTGCGTTTGGCGCAAGTCAGGTCTGGTCGTAATTGCACTGGTAGCGTTCGCGCTATCAGTTCAAGTGCAGGCGAAGGAATCGGTTGCTGCGCCGGAAACGGTGACGCTGGCCGCATTGCCCCGAGAAGTTCAAACAAGCTATCAGTTGGTTCTTGCCGGGGGTCCTTTCCCTTTCAGCAAGGATGGTAGTGTATTTGGCAATCGCGAGCGCATCCTGCCTTTGATGACAAGAGGTTACTACCATGAATTCACCGTCGCCACGCCAGGCGCAAGCAATCGCGGGGCAAGGCGATTGGTTTGTGGAGGGCAAGTTATGACGGTGCCTGATGTTTGCTATTACACCGGCGACCATTACGCCAGCTTCAAGCGAATACAGCCATGAAGCCGGGCAATGAATCGACGCTGCTGACCATTGACGTGAATATATAGGAGGATTGTGACCATGCTTTTGCAGACCGTCCGTCCCAACATCGTGCAGGCCATCCGGGCTTACCGCGTTGAGGACTTGATGCAGGCAGCGCAGAATGCGGGGCAGCATTTCCTGTACGCCAACCTGACCGATGCGCAGTCCAAGCAGGATGTGCTGGAAGGGATCGCACAGGCATTCTTGTTTCCGGCGCATTTTGGCAAGAATCTCGATGCGCTCTATGACTGCATGACTGATCTGGTTCACAAGGCAGGCGTACAGCCAGGCTTCGTGCTGGTGCTGGAGCAGTTGCCTGACAACGCTCGTTTTGATCGGGAATTGCGCGAGCAACTGCTCGATGTGTTCAGAGAGGCGGCCGATTATTGGGCCGAACGCAAGGTTCCCTTCAGGTGCTTCTATTCTTTTCAGTAGCCCGCTCCCAAGAAAATGGGTCATGGGAGCGGGCTACTGAAGGTACGACCACTGTTGCTGTCAAGCCGGCAGCGAAGAATTCGAAGGCTGCGAGCAATGCCAACTTCGGCATGAATATGCCGCTGATGAGCAGTGCTTTTGATACAGCGATGTGGCTGAGCGCCGCTTGAACTGAATCCAGGAAATACAGGAAAGGGGCCTTCGGGTCCCTTTTTTTCGCCATCTTGGATCGGCCTGCTGCGGGCTGGCGCAGGTCAGCTGTTTCGGCTTGCGCTCGTCTTGAGCGGCCAGTCGATACACTTGGGGTTTGCGCCGGCTGGAACTGGCGCATTGGGAAGTCGAAGCGACCATCCACCGACTTGAAGAATTTGGGCAAGATATGACTATGAAGTGCGTAGACGACTACCGTCTGAGGTTCGGCAAGCGTGAGTTGGTACCGATCGTTGTCGGTGGCATGGGGGTCGATATTTCATCGGCTGAACTGGCGCTTGAAGTCGCGCGTCTGGGTGGCATCGGCCATATCTCGGACGCGATGGTGCCGACGGTTTCCGACCGGCGTTTCAAGACCAAGTTCACCCGCGACAAGTTTCAACAATTCAAATACAACTTCGAGAATCCGGACAAATCAGCGGTGCAGTTCAACCTGGGTCAGTTGGCCGAGGCGACGCAGTTGCATGTGGGCCGGACCATGGAAGCCAAGCGTGGCGACGGCATGATCTTCATCAACTGCATGGAGAAGCTGACGATGAACGCCGCCAAGGACACCTTGCGCGTGCGCCTGGCTGCCGGGCTGGACGCAGGGATCGACGGCATCACCCTGTCGGCGGGTCTGCATCTCAACTCTTTTGCCTTGATGGAAGATCATCCGCGGTTCCGCGATGCCAAGCTCGGCATCATCGTGTCGTCGCTGCGCGCCTTGCAGTTATTCATTCGCAAGAATGCCAGGCTCAACCGAGCGCCTGACTTCATCGTGGTCGAAGGACCGCTGGCGGGCGGCCATCTCGGTTTCGGTCTGGCAGATTGGCAGCAATATGACCTGGCCACGATCACCGCCGAAATCATCAGTTGGTTGCGTGTCGAGCAACTCGACATTCCCGTGATTGCCGCAGGCGGCATCTTTACCGGTTCGGACGCCTCCGCCTATCTCGCCAGCGGCGTTGCAGCAGTGCAAGTGGCGACACGCTTTACCGTGACCAGCGAATGCGGTTTGCCGGCCAAGGTGAGACAGGAATATTTCAAGGCCGGCGAAGACGATGTCGAAGTCAACGGCATTTCACCGACCGGTTATCCGATGCGAATGCTCAAGAGCAGCCCGGCCATCGGCGACGGCATCCGGCCCAATTGCGAGGCCTATGGCTACCTGCTCGACGGCTCGGGAAATTGCGCCTACATCACCGCGTATAACCGCGAACTTGCCATCCAGCCCGATCCGAAGCGCATCAAGGTGCTCGACAAGACCTGCTTGTGCACACAGATGCACGATTTCAATTGCTGGACCTGCGGGCATTATGTCTACAGGCTCAAGGACACCAGCCACCTGCTGGCCGATGGCAGCTACCAGTCCCTTTCGGCCGAGCATGTGTTCAGGGATTACCAGTTCAGCGTCGACGGCAAAGTGGCATTGCCGCCGATCATTTGATCCTCACGCAACGCGATGCTTCGCTTCAACTGCGGCGCAAGACGGGTTTGGCTGCCGGCTTGACCGCAGCCTGCTGCTGCAGTTGACTGTTGAGGCTCATCCCCGTAACCACCACGCGGGGCAACTGGACGATCTGGCTCTGCGCAATTGGCGTGGCGCGGCCGGTAATGACCACCCGCGGCAGCTTCTGGATGACGGTTTCTGCTTGATCTGCCTGGGCTGCGCCGGCGGCCAGCAGCATTGCTGCGATGGTGCTCTGAAACAGGAATTTCCGGTTCATGATGGGCTCCTTGCCTGGTTTACAAGGCAGCGACTTGCCGCCTCGATGAATCCAGTATCGGCAGCTGTCTGGCCAACTACCAGACCGATGCGACGAAGGGTTCTTCTTGCTGCCCAGACTGCCTGCCAAGCCGATGGAAGGGTTTACCACAGGGGAGGTGAATCACCTTGAAGCCGGGTTTGACAGCATTCCGGGCCGGCGCCCTATGATTGCCGGTTCCCCTGCCTTAGTCCAGACCATGCCCGACGCCGATTCCTGCCCTGTTGATGCCCCTCCGGCAGCGCTGCCGACCCCATCGATGGAGGCGCCGATGATCCGCGTCAGGGGCGCTCGCACCCACAATCTGAAGAACATCGACGTCGATCTGCCGCGCAACAAGCTGGTCGTGATCACCGGATTGAGCGGTTCAGGGAAATCCAGCCTCGCGTTCGACACCCTTTATGCCGAAGGCCAGCGCCGCTATGTCGAGAGTTTGTCGGCTTATGCGCGGCAGTTCCTGCAGCGGATGGACAAGCCTGATGTTGATGTCATCGAAGGGCTGTCGCCAGCGATCTCGATCGAACAGAAGGCCACCAGCCACAACCCGCGCTCGACCGTGGGTACGGTCACCGAAATCCACGATTACCTGCGCTTGCTTTATGCGCGTGCGGGCACTCCGTTCTGCCCTGACCATCACCAGCCGCTCGAAGCGCAAAGCGTCAGCCAGATGGTCGACGCGGTACTGGCGATGCCGGATCAGTCCAAGCTGATGCTGCTCGCGCCAGTGGTACGCGATCGCAAAGGCGAATTCATCGACCTTTTCGAGGGCTTGCAGGCGCAAGGCTATGTGCGCTTTCGTGTCGATGGACGGACGATCGACGCACCCGACTTTCCTGCCCTGAAAAAGACCGAAAAGCATGACATCGATGTGGTGGTCGATCGCGTCAAGGTGAAAAGCGGGCCCGATGGCGCGGAAGGGCTGCGTCAGCGCCTGGCCGAGAGCTTCGAAGCTGCGTTGCGGCTGGCCGAGGGACGTGCGCTGGTGATCAATATGGACAGCGGCGCCGAGCAGATTTTTTCGAGCAAATTCTCCTGCCCGTCCTGCAGCTACTCGCTGTCAGAGCTGGAGCCGCGCTTGTTTTCCTTCAATTCGCCGGTTGGCGCCTGTCCAGCTTGCGAAGGACTGGGCCAGCTGACCATGTTCGATGCCGAGCGCGTGGTGGCGTTTCCATCCTTGAGCCTGGGCAGCGGCGCGGTCAAGGGTTGGGACCGGCGCAATGCCTACACCTTCTCGATGCTCGAGGCCGTGGCAGCGCATTACCGGTTCGACATCGAACTGCCGTTCGAGGAGTTGCCGGAAGCCGCCAGATATGCGCTGCTGCATGGCTCGGGCAGCGACGAGATTGCTTTCGTCTACCAAGCCGAGAGCGGTGGCGCCACGCGCAAGCGGGCATTGAAGCGCTCGCATCCGTTTGAGGGCATCCTGCCGACTCTGGAGCGGCGCTACAAGGAGACCGATTCGGCTGCTGTCCGCGAAGACCTGGCCCGCTATATGGCGGCCAAGCCTTGCCCGCAATGCGAAGGTTCGAGACTGCGTCGGGAAGCGCGCCATGTGGTGCTGCAACCGGCGAGCGCGGCTGCAGGCGTCAAGGGGCGGGCCATTTTCGAGGTCGAACATTCGACCTTGCGCGACTGTCTGCATTATTTTGAAGGGCTCAAGCTGAAGGGCTCGAAGGCCGAGATCGGCGACAAGGTCGTGCGCGAAATCACCTCGAGGCTGCGCTTTCTCAATGATGTCGGACTCAACTATCTGAGCCTGGACCGCAGCGCAGATTCGCTCTCGGGTGGAGAGGCGCAGCGCATCCGCCTGGCCTCCCAGATCGGTTCGGGGTTGACCGGCGTGATGTATGTGCTCGACGAGCCCAGCATCGGCCTGCACCAGCGCGACAACGACCGCCTGATTGCCACCTTGCGCCGCTTGCGTGATCTCGGCAACACGGTGCTGGTGGTCGAGCATGACGAAGAAGCGATTCGCGCGGCCGACCATGTGCTTGACCTCGGGCCGGGTGCCGGCGTGCATGGTGGCTACATCATTGCCCAGGGCAGCCCGGCAGAAGTCGCAGCCAATCCGGCCTCGCTGACCGGCAGGTATTTGTCCGGCGCAGCGCGTATCGAGGTGCCGAGAAAACGGCATAGTCTGGCCGATATAAAGGAGCCGCTGTCGCTGAAAATCGTCAATGCGCGTGGCAACAATCTGAAAGGCGTGACGGTAGAAATTCCGGTCGGTTTGCTGACCTGCGTGACCGGTGTCTCGGGCTCGGGCAAGAGCACCTTGGTCAATGACACGCTCTATACCGCGGTGGCGAAGAAGCTGTACCAGAGCCATGCCGACCCGGCGCCGCATGACGCCATCGAAGGCCTGGACGCTTTCGACAAGGTGATCAATGTCGACCAGTCACCGATCGGACGCACTCCGCGCAGCAATCCGGCCACCTATACCGGGCTATTCACACCGATACGCGAGTTGTTTGCCGAGATGAACACCGCCCGTGAGCGTGGCTATGGGCCGGGGCGCTTCTCCTTCAATGTGGCTGGCGGGCGCTGCGAAGCCTGCCAAGGCGACGGCGTGATCAAGGTCGAAATGCATTTTCTGCCCGATGTCTATGTGCCCTGCGACACCTGCCATGGCAAGCGCTACAACCGCGAGACGCTGGAAGTTCTCTACAAGGGGCGCAATATCACCCAAGTGCTCGGACTGACGATCGAGGACGCGCACCAGTTTTTCAGTGCTGTGCCGGCTTTGGCGCGCAAGCTGCAGACTCTGCTCGATGTCGGCCTCGGCTATGTCAAGCTGGGTCAGAGTGCGACGACCTTGTCGGGTGGCGAGGCGCAGCGGGTCAAGCTGGCTTTGGAGTTGTCCAAGCGCGATACCGGGCGTACGCTCTATATCCTCGATGAGCCGACCACCGGCCTGCATTTCGCTGACATCGCCTTGCTGCTGAAGGTGCTGCACCAACTGCGCGATGCCGGCAACACGATCGTCGTGATCGAGCACAACCTCGATGTGATCAAGACCGCAGATTGGCTGATCGATATGGGTCCTGAAGGCGGCTCGGGCGGCGGGCAACTGCTGCTGGCCGGCACGCCCGAGGCTTTGGCCGCGCATGCGGGCAGCCATACAGGGCGCTATCTGAAGCCGCTGCTTGGAGGCAGATAGTCAGCAGACGAAAAAAAGCCCGGTAAACCGGGCTCTGTGTGAATCAGAAAACCGCCGCAAGGCGGCTTTGGATCACTTCAAGTGCCCGTTGATCAGTTTGGTCATTTCGAACATGTCAGCGCTTGCCTTGCCGAAGATGACCTTCAGCTTGGCATCGGCCAGGATGACGCGCTTTTGCGCTGGATCCTGCAGCTTGTGAGCCTTGATGTATTCCCAGACCTTCTTGGTCACTTCGGTACGCGGCAGCGGTGCTGCGCCAACCACAGCAGCCAGAGCGGCACTAGGAGTCAAGGCCTTCATGAAAGCAGCATTGGGCGTGCGCTTCTTGGCCGGTGCAGCAACCTTCTTGGCTGCAGCGGTCTTTTTAGCGGGAGCAGCAGCGGGAGCTGCTGCAGTCTTCTTAGCCGGAGCCACTTTCTTAGCGGGCGCGGCCTTCTTAGCAGTTGCCATTTGGATTCTCTCCATCAAAGGTTGTTGATGTGCGGGCGCCGGGTGAACGTTGAAAAAACCTTTGCATTCCCCCTCACGCCCTACGACCGCAATGGTACTTCGCCATTTGCCGAAAAAGAAGGCTTTCTATGGGGAAGATGGCCTTTTCTGAAGCTCATTTGGTCAATGTTTACCCTTGTGTCGCAAGTCGGCATCAAATCAGCGGGGCAAGTTGCCCATTAATTTCGTTTCGGGAGGCATATCGCCGGTCTTGAAAACCAGCTTGCCCAACAGGATTTTCTGATTTTTGGGGCGAGCAGAACAAATTCGACCGCTTTGAGAGCGCCTGCTTGTATGCTTGAGTGATATGAAAACCTTGACTCGTTGGCTGTTGCTGGCCGGGGCCTTGCTGCTGGTGGCCAATCTATATCCTGGTGTTGAAGTGAAGAGCTTCACTTCGGCATTGATCGCTGCATTTGTGCTTGGCCTGCTCAACACCTTGCTGAGACCGATCCTGGTGCTTCTGACGCTGCCGGTCACGGTGCTGAGTCTGGGCTTGTTCTTGTTCATCATCAACGCGCTGATGTTCTGGGCGGCAGCCAACCTTCTTGATGGTTTTGCCGTTGCCGGTTTTGCAGCGGCGCTGATCGGTTCGCTGATCTACAGCTTGTGCGGGATGGTGATCGACGTGCTGATCGAGCGACTGTTCCCTCTGCGGGATTGACCGCTGCCGCGAGACTCAGTTCGGCAATTCTGCCCCGGCAGGTGCGCCCCTTGGATACAGTTCCGACAGCAGTTGGCGGCGCTGGTAGAGCAAGGCCCGCAGCCTGGCGTCAATGACCTCGGCTTCGATCTGGTCGACATCGCGGCTGCGCGACTGGCGCAAGCCCGAACGCAGACGGTCTATCGCGCCGTTCAAGTCACCCGCGGCAGCCCTGGCTTCTCCTTGAGCACGCACCGCGCGCAGCGGTTGATCGAGCTTGTTCCACAGTTGCGCCAGTTGGCTCCAGGCCGGCGCATCGTTGGCGTTGACGCTGAGATGGGTTTGCAGGTCGCTGGCCGCTTCCCGGGCTGAGGCGCTACCGGAATCGACCATCGCCAGTTGTGCATGGGCCAGTAAAAGCGGACGTGATTGTTCGCCCGTCAGCAGACGTAGCGCCGCGAAGCCATCGCCGGCCTTGTCGCGGGCCAGCGCCAGTTCGGCACGCAGGTACCGCAGCAAGCGTGTTGCTTGAACATCGCCGCCGAGTTGTTGCAGCGTCAGCTCAGCGCTGCGCATGGCTTTTTCGGCGCGCGGCCAGTCGCGCATCTTGATCGAAGCCAGCGCGCTCGCATAGCGTGCGCCGAGTTGCTCGTAGCTCTTCGCCTGCATCGATCCATCACCTTGGGCATCGCGCGTCCCGGCATCGAGGTTTTGCAACTGTGTCCAGGCTTCGGCGCGTTGATCCATCAGCACGCGCGACCTTGCCGCCATCAGCGCATGTTCGGCCATCCCGCGCGGGCGCACGAAGTCAAGCGTTCCCAATCTGATGCGCGCATCGCCGATCCGCTCGCTGGTCAATGGATGGCTGCGCAGATAAGGGTAGTTGCCTGAATCCATCAGGTGATATGCCTGTTCCATGCGTTCGAACATGCTGACCATTCCAGCCGGAGCAAAGTCTGCATGGTTCATCACATTGAAGCCGACCCGGTCGGCCTCGCGTTCCATATCGCGCGAAAAATTCAAGGACATCTGCGCAGCTGCGGCTTGGCTGCCGACGATGGCCGCATTGGCGACATTGGCATTGCCACCGCGCGAGGCCGCGACCAGACCCGCCAGCATGGCCGCCGTGGCCAGCAAACTGCTGCGCGAATCGCCGGTCATGCGCCTGGCGATATGGCGCTGGGTCACGTGCGACAACTCATGTGCGAGCACGGATGCCAACTCATCGCGTGATGAAGTCATCGCAATCAGACCCAGATGAACGCCGACAAAGCCGCCTGGCAGCGCAAACGCATTGACCGAGCGATCGCGTACCAGAAAGGTCTCCCAGGCAAAACGATCCCGGGTTTCGTCGCCGATATTGCCCAGTTGCTTGGCCGCCTGCACCAGCGGCGCCCAGATGGCTTGCAGATATTCTTCCAGCAAGGGGTCTTCGAGGTAGTCAGGGTCTAGGCGAATCTGCCGCATCACCTGCTCGCCAATCCGGCGCTCGCTGCCGACATCGAGATCCTCTGACACCGAGTCCCCGAGCGAAGGCAGATTGACCTGCGCATGGCCCGCCGGACTTGTCAGTCCCAGCAATGCCGCCGCAACTGCACTCAGCACAATGCCGTGACGACAGCGGCGGACAAATGGTTTCAAGAAGAATCTCCAGATTTTGCGGCGATGATGCATCCTGAGTGTTAACCGATTATTGCCACCCAACCGGACGGATTTTGCAATGACTTCAGCAACTGCTTCAGGATTGACGCATTTTGACTCACAAGGCCAAGCCCATATGGTCGACGTCGCGGCCAAGGATGTCACGCACCGCATCGCGATTGCCGCCGGCCGCATCACCATGCTGAAGGATACGCTGGCCCTGATCAGCAGTGGCAGTGCGAAGAAAGGCGATGTACTGGGCATTGCGCGAATCGCGGCCATCCAGGCAGCCAAGCGCACAGCCGACCTGATTCCGCTCTGTCACCCGCTGCCGCTCACCCGTGTGGCGGTGAGCTTTGAACTCGATGCCGGCAGCAATGCAGTGCTTTGCACAGCGCAGGTCGAAACTCTGGGTCGCACCGGGGTCGAGATGGAAGCGCTGACTGCTGTGCAGATCGGTCTGCTGACCATTTATGACATGTGCAAGGCCGTGGACCGCGGCATGGTGATGGGCGACATCCGCGTGCTCGAGAAGCATGGCGGCAAGTCGGGGGACTGGGTCAGCGCCTGACGCATAAGGACTTTTTGGCGAAAGCCAAGGTTCTTCGAGTTCCGCGAGGTGCGGACGATGACGATGCTGGAGCGGTTTTTTTGATGGCTTGGCCCATTCCTGTCCCACCGATAAAATCGACAGCGTCAGGACCATCAACTGGACCGAAGTTCAAGCAACTGCACTTGGGGAGTTGATCAAGCGGAACACATGAGCGCTGCAGCGTTTCAGGTGATCCCCAGCAACGATTTACTGCGGTTGACCAGGCGGCGCCGGTCATCGAGGCCGTTCAAGCCGCCATTGATGCGTTTGGTCAGGGTGCTCAGATCGTCAGCATCGGCAATTGCATTCAGGCCGCGCTTGGCCCAGAACCAGCCCGCCACGTCAACGCAAAGGTCGGCGTCGGTTTCTACCAGCTCAGGTTTGCTCAGCAATTCGTCTTCGCGGCCAATCGCGCGGCCATATTCTGCATAGTTGGCGTGGCCGGTCAACTGGATCAGGCCGCGGCCCTTGAAGCGGCGGCCGTCGCCAGGCTGCAGATTGCCGAGGTCGACGCGGCCTTGATAGGCCTCGCCGCTGGCAATTTCGGCGCGAAATCGGAATTCTCCCGATTCATGGCCGATCTGGGCGAGGAAATGAGCCTGGCGCAAGGGCGTGTCGATCTGCCGATTGGCCATCACCTTGCTGAGGCGCTCGCCGAACAAGGCCAGGTCGTCGTCAGAAGCGCGCAGATAGAGGAGGGCCAGCAGGGCGGTTTCAACGCTGGCTGGCAAGGACTCGCACAAACTTGCCAGCGTGGCGCTGCCGGGTTCGACCCGGCCGCTGGGTTCTTGCTCGCCGATTACGCTGCGCTGGAAGGCCATCACTGCGGCCAGGGTTTTCGGGCCATAAGCACCGTCGGCCGTCAGTTGGCCCTCGGGCAAGGCGAAGCGCTGCTGTTGCGAGCAGAGGTTGAGCAGGCGTTGCACGGTCTCGACATCGTCGCGTTGATTGCTGCAGGAGGCTCCGACATTGCCGGTAATCAGCCCGCTGCCGCGCCGCGAGGAGGGCGGGGTGGCCGTTGCAGCGACAGCGGGTGCGGCAAGCGCTGACCCCTCGCGGCGCTCGAAATGCGGTGTGTCCTTGAATGAAGCCCAGTTGCCGCCCCAGCGGTTGGCGGCGTCCAGGCTTTCCCAATATTGGCCGAGCGGACGCAATTCCTCGACGTCATAAGTCAGCCTGGCTTGGCCATCAAGGCCTTCGCGGAAGAAGTTCAGATCGATCGCCAGACGCTTCAGATGCTGGCTGCTCATCGTCTGGCTGCGGCCGTTCTGTACATGCAGGGCTTGCTGCTCGGGGGTCCGGTACAACTCGCCACCCGATACCTGGAAACCAAGCTCATCAGCCTTGTGCAGCAACTCGACGACATGTTGCAAGAAGATCGATTGTTCGCGCAGCAGGCTCATGGCTGGCCCCCGACCTTGCTGGCGCCGGCGGCTTGAACCCGAACCTGTTCGCTCATTTCCTTCAGTTTGTCGTCCTTGGCCTTGCTGCCTGCGCTGGAACCGAAGAAATATTGAATGATGGCCGACAAGGAAACACCCAGCAGGAAGCCGAGAACCGTGTCGATGATGCGTCCGGCGCGGCCGCTCTTGTCCAGGTCGTAGTTGAAGAAAAAGGCGGCGTAGAAGATGAAACCGAAGGTCAGCAGGGTCAGGCCGGTGGCGTAGAAGTAGATGAAACGCTTGGCAACGACGTCATCGCTGGTCAACGCCGCTTTCTGCAGGTCGCGCGCGCTGGCCCGGTCGGCCGAATGAACCTTTTCCAGTTCCAGATTGTCGGCATCGGCCTGTTGCCGATATTCAAGCAATTTGGTCTGGTACTGGAACTCGAACTCCTTGAGCTGGCTCCACTGCGTATCGGTCAGCTTGTTCTCAGCGGCATCATTGATGTCGATGCCGGTTTTCTCGTGGATCAGCGAGGCGATTGCCTTGGTGCCTTCGTCGAGGCTGCCGCGAAAGACGCCGCTGAGCAGGTCAAGGCCACGCTTGGCGAGCGTAGGCGCAATAGCCGACAGGGCCGCTGCGATCAGGGGAATGGGCATGAAGGACTCCTCGGCAGGACTTGGGCCGGCCGAGGAGCGCGCAAATAGTCAGACGCTGTTCTCGGCCGGATGGCGCGCCGAGCTTATGGGGCGGTCTGGAGCCTGTCTGTCCCCCTAATAGAGTTCAGATCAGACAGCTTCCTTGGGCATATTGCATGCTGGCTTGCAAACGACTTCGGTGCGCCCGAGTACCCGCTTTGACTGCAAGCTGCTCGGCACTCGGTGCTTGCCGCATTTGAAGCAGGAGCGGGTATGGCCACTCCCGAGAAACGGTGAGCCGCCTAGCTTGGACTCATAGCGCAGACCGTTGTCGCTGACGCTGGTGTAAGTGTCTTTGGTCATTTCTGTCACAGGTTCACATTGCCGATCGCCTAGGTGAGGGTGCTGGCGATCCCGATGGCGTTTGCTTCTTACCCCTCGCTTCAATATTAGGGGGTTTTTGATGTCCTTGGCTATCGGGCTTGGCCCGATAAAGCATGGAAATTTTAAAGAATCGTCATTGATTCCCAGGGATTCCATTGAATTTTCGAATGAGTTTCTGTTTGAATGGATAAATTCCACCGTTTTTGATCCGGTGCCATACCTCGCTGAATGGCGGCTCGATTGCTTTGTACAATTTATTCAGAAGTAAAAATACAAGCAGATTGATCACTTCACGGACTGAAATAGCCAAGCAATGCCGAAGAAGAACCTCATGACAGCCAAGCAAACCATGGCAGCGGGAAAGCGCATTGAGGCGCCGTTGCGCGCTGCGCGCGTGGCAAAGGTGGGCGCAATTTGCGCTGAGGCCGAGCGGCAATTTGCGCAATATGGTTTTGAAGGTACTTCGCTTGACATGATTGCCCAAACGCTCGGTATCAGCCGGCAAAACCTTCTTTACTACTTTCCCAGCAAGGAGTTGATGTATATCGAGGTTCTCGACAATGTCCTCGACGAGTGGCGGATGCGTATGGACGGCCTGGTCAGCGGAGCCGACCCGGAGGCGGCGGTGCGAGACTACATCCGCGCCAAATTGCGATTTTCTGCCGAGCGACCTGCCGGTTCGCAGGTCTTCGCCAGAGAAGTGATGGCCGGCATGCCGCGTTTTCGCGAGGCGATGATGGCTCGGGCGATGCCGGCAATGGACGCGGACGTCAAGACCTTCGAGCGCTGGGCCGATGCGGGGTTGGTGGCCAGACTGGACTTTCGCCATCTGATGTTCACCATCTGGGCCAGTACCCAGGCCTATGCCGACATGGCGCCGCAATTTGCCTGCATGCTGGGTAAAGCAAGCCTGGATGAGGAGGACTTCGAGCGCGCAAGGGTTGTGATCACGCGCCAGATGCTGGCGGCGCTGAAGCCCGATTGACTGCCGCTGCAAGGCCGGCCTGCTGTAGCGGTTTTTGCAAGCACAATCGCGACTGAAAAGGGCGGCTTGGCGCCCTCAGCTAATTGATGCACATGGCCAAACTGTATTTCCGTTATGCCGCGATGAACGCGGGTAAGTCCACCGCGCTGCTGCAGGTGGCGCATAACTATGAAGAGCGCGGGCACCAGGTGAGGTTGTTTACTGCCCTGGTGGACGACCGCTACGGTCTCGGCAATATCACATCGAGATTGGGGCCGAAACGGGCGGCCGAGTTGTTCACGCCTGAAACCGATTTTCTCGAGTTGTTCGCGGCGGGTAGCGGAATTTCCTGCATCCTGATCGACGAAGCCCAGTTCCTCCAGAAGGCCCAGGTCTGGGCTCTGCATGAATTGGCCCATATGCACAATTTGCCGGCGATCTGCTACGGTTTACGCACCGATTTTCAGGGGGAGCTATTCACCGGTTCAGCCAGTTTGCTGGCGCTGGCAGATGAAATCGATGAAATGAAGACGATCTGTGACTGCGGCCGCAAGGCGACGATGAATATGCGCGTCGACGCCAACCAGCGCAAGGTGACTGAAGGGGCTCAGGTCGAGATCGGTGGTAATGCACGCTACCGCGCAGTCTGCGGCAGGTGTTTCAGGCAGGCCTGAAGCAACGCCTGTCGAGCGCAGATCGTCAGACTCAAGGGCAATGTCAGCCCCTCGGGCTGACATTGCATGGCTCACGGTTTAGTCAGTTGAACGTCGAGTTCCTTGCACGACGGTGAGCAGACGGGCTGGGATTTGCCCAAAAGCTTCTTGGACTTGAGCATCGCGCGCGGGCGATGCTTGCCGCACAAGAAGCACGACATGGTCGCTGCACCAAAGGAAGAAGTCGCCGCGAACGGCGACCCTGGTGCTTTAGAGCGGTAGCGCAGACCATCAGCTTCGATGGTCGTTTTAGTACTGTCCTTGGCCACGCTGGTCCTGATTTGAGTTACGAAAGGCTCGCCCTCGCCGCAGTCCTGATCTTTATCAATTCGGACTGGGCGAAACGCCAACCCCGCTATTTTCCACTATGTGCGGCCTGATCGAGGCTAGGCAAAGCCCGGGGTGAGCAAATTGAGCATCAAATTTGTGATTTATCGTGCAAATATGACGCTTGCACCACTGCTTGGGTATGCTTCAGGGCCATTTCATGGGTTCTCTTGGCCTCAGGGAATCATGGGCGCTGGCGCTATCCCTGATGGAAATTGTCAAACTTCTAGGTAGAGTGGCCGAAAACGTCATTGGACTGGGGCAAAGTATTTCATGGATTTTTCGATCGCAAGCATCCTGCTGCTCGATGGCCTGACCAATGGGGCGATTTACGCTTTGCTCGGTTTGGCGACCGTGCTCGTTTTTGCCGTCACCCGAGTGATCTTCATTCCGCAGGGCGAGTTTGTCGCTTTTGGCGCGCTCACTCTGGCCGGGCTGCAACAAGGCCAGGCGCCTGGAACGATTTCCTTCTTGTTGGGGCTGGCCTTGCTGGTCGCTTTGCTCGACTTGGTGGCAGCTCTGCGTCAGGGCCGGCGTCCTGGAAATGCAATTTTGACAGTGCTGCAGCAGGCGGCTGCGCCGGTTGCGATCGGCCTGCTCGGACTTTGGGCGGCGCCCCAACAGCTGTCGCTGTTGCTGCAAGTGCTGTTGACCCTGGCCATCGTCACCGCCATGGGCCCGCTGATTTATCGCCTGGCCTATCAGTCGCTGGCCGACGCCTCGGTGCTGGTGTTGTTGATCGTCTCGGTCGGCGTGCATTTTGCGCTGACCGGGCTGGGGCTGGTGTTCTTCGGTGCCGAAGGCTCGCGCAACCCGAGTTTTTGGGATGTCAGTTTCACCATTGGGCCGCTGCTCATTGCTGGCCAGACCTTGATCATCCTGCTGGCTTCGCTGGCGCTGATCCTGCTGCTTTGGCTGTTTTTCGAGCGCAGCCTCTATGGCAAAGCCCTGCGGGCGACAGCGGTGAATCGGCTCGGTGCGCGGCTGATGGGGATCTCGAGCGTTGCGGCGGGCCGCTTGTCATTCACGATGGCGGCTTTCATCGGCGCCTTGTCGGGCGTGCTGATCAGCCCAACGACAACAATTTTCTATGACAGCGGATTCCTGATCGGATTGAAGGGTTTTGTTGCCGCCGTGTTTGCCGGCTTGGCCAGCTACCCGGGCGCCGCCTTGGGCGCCGTGCTGGTGGGTTTGCTGGAGTCCTTCAGTTCGTTCTGGGCCAGCGCCTTCAAGGAAGTGATCGTGTTCACCTCCATCCTGCCGGTGCTGTTATGGCGTTCACTGCGCGACCCTCATGTCGAGGAGTCCTGAGCCGTGAACAAAAAACTCCTGCTTCCAGCTTTGCTGCTGTTTGCCCTGCCCTTGCTGCCGGTTCCCGAGTTCTGGATCACCCAGCTGAATTACATCGGCATGTTCGCGCTGGTCAGCCTCGGGCTGGTGCTATTGACCGGTGTCGGCGGTTTGACTTCCTTTGGTCAGGCCGCTTTCGTCGGTCTGGGCGCTTACAGCAGCGCTTTGTTGAGCACACGCTTCGGCATCTCGCCCTGGCTGGGGCTTTTCGCCGGCCTGGCCGTGACGATGCTGGTGGCGCTGTTGCTCGCCTGGCTGACCTTGCGCATGTCCGGCCATTACCTGCCGCTGGCAACGATTGCCTGGGCCCTGAGCCTGAACTACACGATGGCGAATATGGAGTTTCTCGGCAAATACGATGGCATCCTCTCGGTCCCTGCGCTGCAGTTGTTCGGCTTCAGCTTGCAGGGCGGGCGGTCGATCTATTACCTGATCTGGGCGATCGCGCTGCTAGCCGCATTGGGTGTGCGCAACCTGCTTGATTCGCGACCCGGACGCGCCATCCGCGCCTTGAACGGCACGTCGATGATGGCCGAAGCAATGGGTGTGTCGACCTTCCGCTACAAGGTCATCATCTTCATGCTGGCCGCGATGCTGGCATCAGTCTCGGGTTGGTTGTTCGCGCATTTCCAGCGCACGGTCAATCCCAGCCCGTTCGCGCTGAAGATGGGCATTGAATACCTGTTCATGGCGGTGGTCGGTGGCATCGGTAATGTCTGGGGCGCTTTCATCGGTGCAGCGGTGTTCAAGGTGATCGAGGATCAGCTGAAGGACATCTTGCCCCAGTTGCTGGGCAGCCAGGGTAATTTCGAAATCATCGTGCTGGGCGTTGTGCTGGTACTGATCATCAAATACGCGCCCAAGGGCATCTGGCCTTATGGCGTGGCGGTCTGTTCGCGCTGGTTCCCGCTTGGGCAAAGGCGGCGCGATTGGGAAGGCGCGGAACCATTGATCCGCCGAACCAAGCCGGAAGCCGGCGAGTTGCTGCTCGACGTGGTCAAGCTGCGCAAGCAATTCGGCGGGTTGCTGGCGGTCAACGATGTCTCGTTCCAGATCCACACGGGCGAGATCGTTGGCCTGATCGGTCCGAATGGCGCCGGCAAATCGACCATGTTCAATTTGATCTCCGGCGTGATCGGCTTGACCAGTGGCCTGGTCAGTTTCCGCGGCGCTGCCGTCGGTGGACTCGCTGCTCGCGAAATCGCCCAGCGCGGCATGTCGCGCACCTTTCAGCATGTGAAGCTGATCGGCGACATGACCGTGCTGGAAAACGTCGCCTTGGGTGGCCATCTGCGCAGCCAGTCAGGCGTTGCGCGCGCCATGCTGAGGCTGGATCGGGAAGAGGAAAAACGCCTGTTTGCCGAGGCCGAACGCCAGTTGCAGAGAATCGGCATGGCCTCGCAAGCGGATCAACTCGCCGGCAATCTGGCGCTGGGTCCGCAACGCTTGATTGAAATCGCTCGCGCCTTGTGTACCGACCCGGCATTGCTGCTGCTCGACGAACCCGCCGCCGGCCTGCGCCACAAGGAAAAGCAGGCCCTGGCCGAGGTGCTGCGTCAACTCAAGCGCGAGGGGTTGAGCATTTTGCTGGTTGAGCATGACATGGAATTCGTGATGGGGCTGACCGACCGCCTTGTCGTGATGGAATTCGGCACCAAGCTGATCGAAGGTACGCCTGAAGTGGTCCAGGCCAGCCCTGCGGTGATGGCGGCTTATCTCGGGACGGAGCATTGATGAGCCAGGATCTGTTGAACGTACGCAGCCTGCACGCGGGCTATGGCCGAGCCGAAGTGCTGACCGGCCTGAACCTGTGTCTGCCCGAAGCTTCGGTGGTGACCGTCATCGGGCCCAATGGCGCTGGCAAAAGCACGCTGTTGAATGCGCTGATGGGTGTATTGCCGAGCCAAGGTCAGATCATCTTTGACGGCGCCGACATCGCCGCCCTGAGCCTGGAGGACCGGGTGATGGAGGGCCTGGCTCTGGTGCCTGAAAAGCGTGAGTTGTTCACGACGATGACCGTTGAAGACAACTTGATCCTCGGCGGTTTCCGGCCGATGCGCTTGGGGCAACGCGATTGGCGCGACGGGTTGGAAAAAGTCTTCGAGCTGTTTCCGCGCTTGAAGGAGCGCCGGGCGCAATTGGCCGGCACCTTGTCGGGCGGTGAGCGGCAGATGCTCGCAGTCGGCCGCGCTTTGATGGCCAGGCCGAAGCTGCTGATGCTTGACGAACCCAGCCTGGGGCTGGCACCCCTGATCGTGAAGGAGGTCTTCAGCATCGTGGCCAAGCTGCGCGACAGCGGCGTGTCGATCTTGCTGATCGAGCAGAACGCCCGAGCTGCGCTGGAAGTCGCCGATTACGCCTATGTGCTCGAGACCGGTGAAGTCGGGCTGGAGGGTTCAGCCGCCGATCTGGCTCGTGACCCGCGGGTGATCGAGACTTACCTCGGCGCCGGCGCCAAGCCTGGCGCGCAATAGCTCAGCGCAGCTCGAATTCGTCCAGCTTGCGGTATAGCGTGTTGCGGCTGATACCGAGGCGGCGTGCGGCTTCGGACAGATTGCCGCTGCAAGCCTGAACCGTCTGTTTGACGCTACGTTCGGTCTGGCTGCGCAGGTCGGCAAGCTCGGCCATGCCAAGGCCGGCAGGCTTGGCGTCAGTCAAGCGCAACTCCCGCACCAGGTCGTCCGATAAATGGACCCAGCTGATCGTCAATTCGGCATCGTCGATCAATGCACAGGCGGTATTGAGCGCATTGTTCAACTGCCGCAGATTGCCCGGCCAGCGGTAATTCAAGATCGCCCGCAGCAATTCAGCGTCGATTTGCATTTCACGCGTGGGCAGAAGCTGTTGCAGCATGCGCTGAATCAAGGCCATCTTGTCCTGTCGATCGCGCAGCGCCGGTAACTGCAACGTCAACCCGTTCAAGCGGTAATACAGATCCTCACGCAGGCGGCCGTTGGCCATTTCGATGTGCAGGTCGCGGTGCGTCGCACAGACCAGCCTGAAATCGACTTCGACCGGCTTGCCTCCGCCCAGAGGCAAGACCTGCCGGTCCTGCAACACGCGCAACAACCGGGTTTGCATCGCCAGCGGCATATCGCCGATTTCGTCGAGAAACAGCGTGCCCCCTTGAGCTTCGCGGATTCGTCCGGGTGCGCCGTCTCGACCGGCGCCTGTAAAAGCACCCGGGCGATAGCCGAACAGCTCGGCCTCGATCAGCGTTTCCGGCAAAGCCGCACAGTTGACGGCGACAAAAGGCGAACGGCTGCGTTTGCTGCTGGCATGGACGGCGCGGGCAAAGACTTCCTTGCCGACGCCGGATTCGCCGTGAAGAATCAAGGCGATCGGTTTGTCGAGCAGCCGTCTGGCGCGTGCCACCGCAGCTTTCATCGTCGCGTCGCCGGTGTCGATCTGGCTCAGGGCGTCAGCGGGTATTTCGATCGAAATGGCGGGACGACTGGATGCGCGCAGCGTTCGCCCGGCTTCAGCGCGCAGCCAGAGCTGGCCACCGCCCGGCCTTGGCAATGGCCTCGGCGCGCTGGCGGGGGTGCGCAGCCAGTTGCAGATGGTCTGCATGTCGAGTTGCAGCAGGCTATCGACGGCGCAGCAGCCGATGGCGCTGTAGGACAGGCCGAGCAGCGACAGCGCGGCCTGGTTGGCGCCGAGCAACCAGCCTTCGTCGGACAGGGCCAGCAGGCCTTCGGTGACGGTGCCTATGCCCTCGGGGTGGACATGCAGCCTCAGCAGCAGGCTGCCGGCATGGCGGGTCTCGAACAAGCGGTGTTCGATCATTCGGGCGGCTGACCGGAGCAGGGCCAAGGTGTGCGGGTGATAGCAGCGCTGCTCGCTGGAAAAATCGAGCACGCCCATCACGCGGCCGGCCGGATCGACGATCGGTGCCGCTGTGCAGGTCAGGAAACCATTGCGTTCTAGAAAATGTTCACCCGCATGCACGACCACCGCCGCCGCATCGGCCAGCGCAGTGCCGATGCCATTCGTGCCGCGCCATTGTTCATGCCAGATCGCACCCGGGCGCAGCGCGACGCGTTCGGCCCGGTCGACAAAGCTGGCATCACCCAAGGCGTGCAACAGCATGCCCTGGCCGTCAGCGAGGATCACCATGCCATCGCTGTCGCGCGTCTGGTCGAACAGGTATTCCATCACCGGCCTGGCATGTGACATCAGTTCGCGCTGTTGCTCCAAGGAGCGCGCCAGTTGCGCACCCGAGGCATGGGGTGCACCAGCCGCCCGCCCGACCGGCGTCAAGCCGAATTGCATGCTGCGCTGCCAGCTGCTGCGCAAGCCAGGCGCGAGCAGGCCATCATTGACCTCGCCGGTGTCAAGCAGTTGCCGGCGCGCTTGGCGCAAGCGCGCCAGCGGCGTGCGCGCTGCATTTGAATCAGTTGTCATCTTGTCTCCCGCTTGGCCTCTAACGAGCCCGTTCAGTCACGCGCCGAGGCTAGCGGCAGGCGACTGATCTGCCAAGCGGATCAGCGCAAATAAAGTCGAAACTGTCCCGTTTCGTGACAGTTGTTCAATGCTGCTGCGAAATGCAGCGCGGCTTGGCAGCGGAAACTCGCGCTTCTGGCGGGTTTTCTGACCGTTTCCGTTCAAACAAGGCCTGGCATGGCTTATGCGATGGCTGTCCCGTGCTGTGCAAACCGTGCAGCCGACAAGCCCATCAACCGGACGGAGACAATTCAAATGATTTACGCCAACCCCGATGCCGCAGGCGCCAAGGTCGCCTTCAAATCCCATTACGACAACTTCATTGGCGGCAAATGGGTCGCCCCAGTCAAGGGCCAATACTTTGACGTCATTACGCCGATCACCGGCAAGCCTTACACCAAAGCAGCGCGTTCTGGCGCCGAGGACATTGAACTCGCGCTCGACGCTGCCCATGCGGCTGCCGACGCCTGGGGCAAGACAGCCCCGGCCGAGCGTGCCAATGTCTTGCTGAAAATTGCCGACCGCATTGAAGCCAATCTCGAGTTGCTCGCCTATGCCGAAACGGTCGACAACGGCAAACCGATCCGCGAAACGCTGAATGCCGACCTGCCGCTTACGATCGACCATTTCCGCTATTTCGCTGGCTGTGTACGCGCCCAGGAAGGTGGCTTGAGCGATATTGATGGTGACACCGTCGCTTACCATTTCCAGGAGCCGCTGGGCGTGGTGGGGCAGATCATTCCCTGGAACTTCCCGATCCTGATGGCCGCCTGGAAACTGGCGCCTGCCTTGGGCGCCGGCAACTGCGTGGTGTTGAAGCCTGCCGAGCAGACGCCGATCAGCTTGATGATCCTGATCGAGTTGATCGCCGATCTGCTGCCGCCGGGCGTGCTCAATGTGGTGAATGGCTTCGGCCGTGAAGCCGGGTTCCCCTTGGCGACCAGCAAGCGTATCGCCAAGATTGCCTTCACCGGTTCGACCAGCACGGGCCGCGTGATTGCCCAGGCCGCTGCCAACAACTTGATTCCCTCTACGCTCGAATTGGGCGGCAAGTCGCCCAATATCTTCTTTGCCGACGTGGCTGACCATGACGATGCCTATTTCGACAAGGCGATCGAAGGTCTGGTGCTGTTCGCCTTCAACCAGGGTGAAGTCTGCACCTGCCCGTCGCGTGCGCTGGTCCATGAGTCGATCTACGACAAGTTCATGGCCCGCTGCCTGGAGCGCATCAAGGCCATCAAGCAAGGCAACCCGCTCGACACCGACACCATGCTCGGCGCGCAAGCCTCCAAGGAGCAATTGACCAAGATCCTGACCTATCTGGATCTGGGCAAGCAAGAGGGCGCCGAATTGCTGATTGGCGGCGCTCAATCGCACCAGAGCGGTGATCTGGCCGGTGGCTACTATGTCGAACCGACGGTATTCAAGGGACACAACAAGATGCGCTTGTTCCAGGAAGAAATCTTTGGCCCGGTGCTGGCTGTGACGACCTTCAGGACTGAAGCCGAAGCGCTGGAAATTGCCAATGACACCTTGTATGGTCTTGGCGCCGGCGTCTGGACGCGCAATGGCAATGTGGCTTACCGGATGGGTCGTGCCATCAAGGCCGGTCGTGTCTGGACCAACTGCTATCACGCCTATCCCGCCCATGCCGCCTTCGGCGGCTACAAGGAGTCGGGCATCGGCCGCGAAAACCACAAGATGATGCTCAATCATTACCAGCAAACCAAGAACCTGTTGGTCAGCTACAGTGAAAACAAGCTCGGCTTTTTCTGAGTCGACTTGAGGGCTAAGGCCCTCGAAATCAGCTTGAAAAGCGAGCATCCAAGGTGGGAGCCTTGGATGCTCGCTTTGCATCATCAGTTTGAGGAATCTTTCATGGTTGACCTGGTCATCGCCACGCCTGCCGCGCTTGAGTTGATCGAATTACTCAAGCAGAAGCATGGCGACAATTTATTTTTCCACCAGTCCGGTGGCTGCTGCGACAACAGCGCAGCCAATTGTTATTTGCGGGGCGACCTGACCATCGGCGCCGGCGACAAGCATCTGGGCCAGATTGGCGCTTGCGACTTCTACATCAGTGTTTCGCAATATGAGTACTGGAAACATACCCAGCTGATCATCGATGTGATCGACGGTGCCGGCGGGACTTTCTCGCTTGAGGGCTCCGAGGGCAAGGCGTTCCACACCCGCTCGCGTTTGTTCACCGATCAAGAGTGGGCCGAATTGTTGACCCGGCCCCAGGAGTGACTGGCTTTGGTGTGATCGGAGGCGCCAATTCCCCCTGCCTGGCGTGACTTTGGACAGCGCTGGCCTGCGTTCAATACGGGCGCAATAGGCTTGGCCCGCTCGCCTTGAGCCCTGCCGTTTACAATCGGCCGCTAATTCGTCTGCAACCCCATGCGCAGGCAACTTCATTCCAAAGGGATACGACGTGTTTATTTCCAACGCTTTTGCTGATGGCCTGGCCGGCGCCGGTGCCGAATCGATGTTCGGCCAGTTCGGTCAGATGTTGCCGCTGGTGCTGATGTTCGTGGTGCTCTACTTCGTGATGATCCGTCCGCAGATGAAGCGCCAGAAGGAAGTCAAGGCGATGCTCGAAGCGATCGCCAAGGGTGACGAAGTCGTCACCGGTGGTGGCCTGCTGGGTCGGATCACCAAGATGGGCGAAAGCTACATCACGATCGAAATCGCCACCGGCGTCGAAGTCCAGATACAGCGTTCAGCCGTCGTGCAGGTCCTGCCCAAGGGTACGGTCAAGTAAATTCTGATCGGATTTGAGGGCTTGCCGCTGCCGCGGCAGCCAGCTGTTTAAGCAAGCTTGGGCGCCTCGCGATTTCGCCTTGGCCGCCTGGCTTGAGAGGAAGCCCCAATGAATCGTTATCCGCTGTGGAAATACGCGATCCTGGTGATCGCCTTGATCGTCGGCATCGTCTATACGCTGCCGAACTTCTTCGGCCAAGCGCCTGCCGTGCAGGTGTCCAGCGCCAAGGTCACCGTCAAGGTGGATTCCAATTTAACGGCGCGGGTAGAGAAAGCGCTCAGCGATGCTCAGATCAATCCTGACTTTGTGCAGTTGGAGGGCAATTCGATCAAGGCCCGCTTTGTCGAAATCGACACTCAGCTCAAGGCCAAGGACGCCATCTCGAAGGCGCTTAACCCTGATCCGGCTGACCCTGTTTATATCGTCGCGCTGAACCTGGTATCGCGCTCACCGCGCTGGCTTTCCAACCTGCACGCATTTCCGATGTATCTGGGCCTGGATCTGCGCGGCGGTGTTCATTTCCTGATGCAGGTGGACATGAAGTCTGCGCTGACCAAGAAGGCCGAGTCACTGACCGGCGATGTGCGCACCATGTTGCGCGACAAGAATATCCGCCATGCCGGCATCCGGCGCGATGGCAATAGCCTGGTGATCGCCTTCCGCGACGAAGCAACGCGCAGTCAGGCCGACCTGCTGTTGAAGACGCAACTCATTGATGTGCAATGGATGCCATCGACCGAAGGCCTCGAGTTGCGCCTGACCGGTGCGCTCAAGCCACAGGCCATGGTGGCGGTGCAGGATGCCGCGCTGAAACAGAACATCACCACCTTGCACAATCGCGTCAACGAGCTCGGCGTGTCCGAGCCGGTGATCCAGCAACAGGGCCTGGACCGAGTGGTCGTTCAGCTTCCCGGCGTGCAGGACACGGCCAAGGCCAAGGACATCATTGGCCGCACCGCTACGCTGGAGTTGCGCATGGTCGACGACAGCGCCGAGGCACAGGCCGCATTGGCCGGTAACGGTCCGGTGCCATTCGGTACCGAGCGTTTCATCGACCGTGGTTTCGGCCCGATCATCGTCAAGCGCGCGGTCGTCCTGACCGGCGAAAACCTCAACGATGCCCAGCCTGGTTTTGATGACAATCAGCAGGCAGCGGTGCATCTGACTGTTGACGCCAAGGGCGCCCGGATCATGAAGGATGTGTCGCGCGAAAACATCGGCAAACGCATGGCTATCATCCTGTTCGAAAAGGGCAAGGGCGAGGTGGTGACAGCGCCGTCGATACGCGGTGAGCTCGGCAATAAATTCCAGATCTCCGGCTCGATGACGGCCCAGGAAGCCAGCGACACGGCCTTGCTCTTGCGCGCCGGGTCCTTGGCTGCACCGATGGAAATCATCGAAGAAAAAACCATCGGCCCCAGTCTGGGGCGCGAGAACATCGAAAAAGGCATCGCCAGCGTCGTCTGGGGTTTTGCTGCCGTGGCTGTTTTCATGTGCATCTACTACATGCTCTTCGGTGTGATCTCGTCACTGGCCCTTGGGTTCAATCTGTTGCTGCTGCTGGCTGTTCTTTCGATGTTGCAGGCAACGCTATCGCTGCCGGGCATCGCGGCGATCGCGCTGGTGCTGGGGATGGCGATTGATTCGAACGTGCTGATCAATGAGCGCATCCGCGAGGAGTTGCGCGGCGGCGCGGCGCCGCAGGCGGCGATCACGATGGGTTACGAGCGGGCTTTTGCGACGATTTTCGACTCCAATGTGACCACCTTGATCGCCGGCATCTCGCTGCTGACCTTCGGGTCCGGGCCGGTGAAGGGCTTTGCCATCGTGCATTGCCTGGGCATCCTGACTTCGATGTTCTCGTCGGTGGTGTTCTCGCGTGCCTTGGTCAACCTCTGGTACGGGCGCCAGAAAAAGTTGAAGTCGCTGTCCATCGGGCAGATCTGGAAACCAGCGCCTGCGGCCGACCAGCCCGTGGCCAAGGTTTGAACGAGAAATAAATCATGGAACTGTTCCGAATCAAGCGTGATTTTCCGGTGATGAAACATGCACTGGTGTTCAATGTCATCTCCTTTTTGACCTTTGCCGCGGCGGTGTTCTTCCTGATCACGAGAGGCTTGCATTTCTCGATCGAGTTCACTGGCGGCACGGTGATCGAGGTCGAATACTCAAGAGCCGCCGAGATCGAGAAGACCCGTTTGGTGGTCGAGAAGCTCGGCTTCGGTGAACTCCAGGTGCAGAACTTCGGCAGCTCGCGTGATGTCATGATCCGCCTGCCCTTGAGCGGCAACATCAAGCAGACCGAACAGGTCGGACTGGTCTTCGCCGCGTTGTGCAGTGCAGAGGCCGGCCAGATCAGCCAGCGGCAGAGCATCAGCGAGAAGGGCGAGGCAATCAGCAAGCAGGTCTGCCTGACTCAGGCTGACGTCGAGCCGGTCAAGCTGTCGCGCAGCGAAGTGGTCGGCCCTGCCGTCGGTGCGGAGTTGGCGCAGGATGCGGCCAAGGCTTTGCTGGCGACCGTGATCGGCATCATGATCTACCTGGCGTTCCGCTTCGAATGGAAATTCGCTGTCGCCGGCATCCTCGCCAATCTGCATGATGTGGTCATCATCCTGGGATTTTTTGCCTACTTCCAGTGGGAGTTTTCGCTCTCGGTGCTGGCGGCGGTGCTGGCGGTGCTGGGCTATTCGGTGAATGAGTCGGTGGTGATTTTTGACCGGGTGCGCGAGGCCTTCCGCAAGTTCCGCAAGCTCAATACCCATGAAATCATCGACCATGCGATCACCAGCACGATGAGTCGGACCATCATCACCCATGGCAGTACGCAGTTGATGGTGCTGTCGATGTTGATCTTTGGCGGACCGACGCTGCATTACTTCGCGATTGCCTTGACCATCGGCATCTGTTTCGGCATTTACTCGTCGGTGTTCGTTGCCGCAGCGATCGCCATGTGGCTGGGCGTCAAGCGTGAAGATCTGGTGAGGGCACCGGTCAACAAGGAAGATCCGGACGATCCGAACTCCGGCGCCCTGGTCTAAGCGGCTGCATCGATTCGAGGCCCGGCGCCCATGACCGCAGCCGGCAAGCAGGTCTTGGCCGCCAGGGCAAGGAGCATCTACATCGATGCGCTGGTGCATGGCATTGAAGGGCTTGATGACCTGCTCAGCGATGCTGCAGCCGAGATGTTGCTGCAGCCGGCGCCATACCCGGTGATGGTGGAGCGACGCGACGCGGTGCAGGCCTGGATGCGGTGCGGGCCTGACTGGATTTCTGTTTGCATCAACAGCCTGCGGCTGCTTGAATCGACCGCTGACAGCGGCGAGGCCCAGCCCCCGGCCAGCTTGAGTGAGTTGGCCCTGGTCGAACCTGCAGGCATTGATCGCCAGATCGCCAATTCGCATTTGGTCCGGGCCATGAGCGATGGCGCCGACTCGGAGTTCAGCCTGTTGTACGACCGTATGCAGTTGCTGGAGTCAAGGGCAAGTCTGGCGCCGCAAGACCTGCTGCAGGCGAGAGTGCTTGCCGGATTGTTGCTCGAGGCCTGGACCCGCAGCGGCCTCGACGCCTCAGCCTGGCAGGTATTGCAGGCCTTGCTGCATGACAAGCTGGCCTTGCTGCTCTGCTCGGCCTACCGCGAAACGAATAGCTGGCTGCTTGCGCAGCATTCCGGGCTGGATTTGCGTCCATTCGCGCGGCGCGCGGCGCAAGCCGGCGAGGTCAATACCGCAGCTGCGCGCAAGCTTGTCAACCAAGGCGCACAGCTCTTGCATCGGCTGCAGCAGGCGATCAGCCGGCAGGTGCCGGACTTCGATGCGATGAGTTTGCAGGGGTTCGCGGACACGCGGCCTGCCTCACCGCGGTTGGCCGCAGCGATTCAGCATGAGCAGGATATGGCATGGCGCGAGACGGTCATCGAGGCGCGGTTGCAGGACATGCCGGTGTCGCAGCAACTGCTGGAACTGAAGACGCGCAGTCAGTCCTCCAGGCAGTTGCTCAAAAGCGCTGCTGACACCCCTGCAGAGCGGGCGGCAGTCGAGATTGTCGCAATGATGTTTCAAAGCATCCTCGCCGAAGAGCGCATCCCGGCAGCGTTGCGTCTGTGGTTTTCCCGCCTGCAGATGCCGACCTTGCGGGTGGCGCTGAGCGAGCCTGATTTCTTTGCTTCGGTTGACCATCCGGCGCGCAGCCTGATCGACCGCATGGGCGCTTGCGTGATGAGTTTTCATCTGGCTTCGAACTTCGTCAGTGATGCCGTGGCTGGCGAAATCAAGCGCGTGGTCCAGGTGGTCGAGGCCTATCCCGAAACCGGTCGGCGCGTCTTCCAGATGGTGCTGAATGAGTTCGAGGCATTTCTCGGCCGCTATTTCGAGTTCGACAATCCTGCTTCGCGCAGCGGCGTGTCGCTGGTGCAGCAGGTCGAGCAGCGCGAGGCGTTGACGATTCAATCGATGATCATGTTGCGCCGGATGCTCGATCAGGTGCCGGTACCTGGGGGCGTGCGCGACTTCTTGTTCCGGGTCTGGGCCGAAGTGCTGGCAGCAGCCACTGTGCGCAACGACTCTGCCATGACGCTGCAGCTGCAGCGAGCCGCTGCCGATTTGATCTGGTCGGTCAGCGCCAAGGTCACGCCACCGGAACGCGCCGAAGTGCTGCGCCGCTTGCCGGCGCTGCTGAAGACCTTGCGTGCCGGCATGAAGCTGGCGGGCATGAGCGACGAGCGCCAGCAAGAACAGCTGCAGTTGATCAACAAGGCGCTGGCCGCGGCTTTCACTGCCCAGACCGCTGCCGCGCCGCCGATGAGGCTGGCCGATTTACTCACGCGCCTTGAAACGCTGGAACTTTCACTGCCCGGAGCTGGATCAGACGCTATCGCCGCCGTTTCTCCCGATCTGTCAGCTTATGTGGCAGCGGGATTCGAAGTGGTGGCTGAAAGCGTTGAGGAGGCTGCCCCCGCGATGTTGGCCTGGGCAGGCGAGTTGCAACTGGGCAGTTGGCATGGTCTGGAATACCGCGGCAGCAGCGAGCAGGTGCAGCTCGCGTGGCGCGGACAGAGGCAGCCATTGGCTTTGTTCGTGACGCCGCAAGGCCGCAATATTCTGTTTTCGCTCGGCAGCATTGCTGCTTTCCTGCAAGCGGGTTTGCTGCTGCCCGAACAGGAAGAGGCTCTGACGGTGAGGGCGACACGCAATGCCCTGAGCAAGCTTGAAGCCGACCCGGGCCGTTTGCTCGGCTAGTGAATCAGCCTGTCCTCGGGGGCCACGAAAAGCTCATCGAGGATCAAGGCATCGGGCTCTTCGCCCAGGCTCCAGAAGACCATCAAGACGATGATTTTCAGGTCTTCCAGATCCATCGGCGCGCCATCAATGGCCATCGCTCGGTCGATCACCATCTCGCGCATCGGCGGCGGCAAGACCCCGGCAGACTCAAGAAAGCTGATGAAGCCAAGCGACGGCTCGCCCATATGGTCGAGCTCGTCGATCGAGTAGACCCGCATGCTCAGCGGGCCTTGCTGGCCTTGGTGCGACTCAGCTGAGCTGGCAAGCCCGTCCAGCCAGGACAAGGCATCATGGATTTCATCGCGCTCGAACCCTACAGCCGACAATTTGCGGGCCAGATGGGCATGATCAGGGCAGGCGTCAGGCCGCCAATAGGTTTCGTAGAGATACACGAGCACGTCAAACATCAGTTGACTATAACCCAGCCGCTTTGACAGACAGCCTTCGGCAACTTGCCAGAACAGATCGATTCAAACGGTAGCTCGGCGCTGAAAATGCTGGCCCGGCAGACGTGCTACGGCGCCGGCCAGTTCCAGTTCCAGCAGATGGGCGCTGAGCAAAGCGGCCGGCCAACCACCGCGCTCGAGCAGTTCATCCATTGCCACCGGATCAAAGCCCATCAAGTCCAGCAGTCTTTGCTGTTCGCGGTTGCAGACCGGGGCGGCTGTAGTCTCGACAATTGCAGGACTGAAAATACTCAATTCCTCGAGCACATCGGTCGGGTTCTCCACCAGCTTGGCCCCCTGGCGAATCAGGGCATGACAACCGTGACTCAAGCCCGAGTGAATATTGCCGGGGATGGCGAAAACTTCGCGGCCCGCCTCGCTGGCCAGGCGGGCGGTGATCAATGAGCCCGATTGCAGCGCGGCCTCCACCACCAGGCAGCCGCGTGACAGGCCTGCGATCAGGCGGTTGCGGCGCGGAAAGTTCTGTGCAAGAGCCGGCATGCCGAGCGAGTATTCGCTGATCAGAAGACCCTGGCTGGCGATTTCTTGCGCCAGCGCCTGATGACGCTGCGGATAGGTTTGATCCAGCCCGGTGCCGACGATGGCGATGGTGCTGGCCATGCCGCGCAAAGCACCTCGATGCGCGGCACCGTCGATGCCCATCGCCAGGCCCGAGATGATGGTCAGTCCCGCCTGGCTCAGCGCCAGTGCAAAGGCTTCGGCGTTGTCGCGGCCTTGCGGTGTCGGGCTGCGGCTGCCGACGATTGCAACAGCTGGCTTGCCGAGCAGTTCACGCCGGCCTTGCAGATAGAGTAAAAGTGGCGGGTCGGCCGTTTGCAGCAGGGGTTCCGGGTAATCGGCATCACCAAGCAGCAAGATCTGGCGGGTCGGGTCATTCTGCAACCAGTCCCAGGTCCTTGTGATCAAGGCGGGCAGATGGGGCGGTGTTTGCTGTATCGCCTGCTGCTGCTTTGGCGTGAGTAGCTCCTGGTAGACAGGGCCTGGCAGGTCGAATACCGCTTCAGGTGAACCGATTCGCGCCAGCAGTCGGCGTACGGCTTCGAGCCCCAATCCAGGGGTTTCCAGCAGGCGTAGCCAAGCGGCGAGTTCTTTGCGTTCGATCATCGTTGGCGCTGCAGCGGGCTTCAGGGCTGGCTGAATCGGTCTCCGGGTTTGACGGGGTCCCTGACCGAAATGATCAGCGCGTAGGAGATCCGCTCGAAGACCTGAAAGACGAACAGGACACCATGGCGCTCATCGGGCAACTGCACTGTTTCGGCGCTGGCCTTGCCGCGCTCAGCCAGGCGTCGGCCGGCCTGCCAGAGCGACAGCAGATGACCTGGCTCCAGGCCATCGCGCTGGCCCCGGTTCAGCGCCACGATCTGGTTTTGTCCTGCATTCAGGCCTTCACCGTATAGCGAGACGATCCGGCCTTCGATCGGTTGGGTGGGTTCATGCGGCAGATAGCGGGCGAAGCTGCGCTGGGTGAGCGGCACGAGCCTGTCGCCGACGCCGATTTCCTGCCGGGCCGTCTTGATCAGCAGCGTGGCTGGCGCTTGGTCGGTCTGACCGGCATCCATCCGGCCGGCCCTTGTCAGCTCAGCCGTGCCAAGGTAGGCGGCTTCATGGCCGAGAACCTCTTTGGTGATCGGATCGAGCAGCGGCCTGGTGTTGCGAAAGACCCGGTATTCGGTGGCTTGGCTCAGGTCGCCACGAGCGTAGGCCAGATCACCGCGCGATAGCCAGACCCGACCTTCCTGGGTGGCAACGATGCGTGGCGCGTCGGCCAGCGCAGCGCTGTCAAAAATCAGCGCATCGTTGAGAAAGGGCTCGATCAAATGGACTGCAAGCGCCGTGACGCCGGCCTCGTCGAGCGTTGTTGTGCGCACCTGAGGTGATAACTTGACGAAAACCTCGGCGCCGGCCTGCGACTCAGCCGCGGCCAAGGAATTGGCGAGGCTCGCGATCAACAGGCAAAGCAGCCAAGGGCCGGAATGGCGTTGCTGCTCGAGCCGGTGATCCGGCGCTGAGTCAATGGGCATCGGGCTCTCCTGTTGCCGCTGGGCTTGGTGGTTCGGCTTGTTGGCAGGCCAGTTTCGCGAAGCTTCTGCGGCCAAGCGCCAATTCGGCGAAAATCCCCCCAAGTCGCGACGATTCTGCGCTCTAAGGGAAGCCGTCGCAATCAATCAAACATGGGCCTTGGCAGGCATTGGCTAAACAGCCTGTTGCCGGGTCTGGAACGCAAACGCAATGGCGATTTTGAATATCTTGAGGTACCCGGATCCGCGTCTGCACCGGGTTGCCAAACCAGTGCTGCTGGTCGATCAGCGCATCCGCGATCTGGCCGACGACATGCTCGAAACCATGTACGAGGCCGAAGGCGTTGGCCTGGCGGCCAGCCAGGTCGATGTGCACGAGCGTGTGGTCGTCATCGACACCTCGGACGACCATGACCAGCCCTATGTGCTAATCAACCCCGAATTGATCGCCAGCAGCGCTGAATTCACCGAGGCCGAGGAAGGGTGCCTGTCGGTGCCGCAGATCTACGACAAGGTGCCTCGGCATTCGCGTGTGACCGTGCGGGCGCAGGGCCGCGATGGAGTTTGGTTCGAGCTCGAGGCTGATGGCCTGCTGGCGGTCTGCATTCAGCATGAGATGGACCATCTGATGGGCAAGGTCTTCGTTGAATACCTGAGCCCGCTCAAGCGCGAACGGATCAAGACCAAGATGCTGAAGAAGACCCGCGACGAACAGCCGCGCCGATAGGCATGACCGAGCCCAGGACATTGCGAGTCGCTTTTGCCGGCACGCCCGAATTCGCTGCTGCCGCGCTGGCGGCATTGCCGCCGGCCGGATTCGAGCTCGTGTTGGTGCTGACCCAGCCCGACCGCCCCGCCGGCCGCGGCATGAAGCTGCAGGCTTCGCCGGTCAAGCAATTCGCGCTCAACCATGGCATCGCAGTCGCGCAGCCACGCAGCCTTCGGCTCGACGGCAAATATCCGCTCGAAGCCGAAGCGGCGCAACTGGCCCTGCAACAGTCCAGACCTGATGTGATGGTGGTGGCTGCCTATGGCTTGATCCTGCCGCAATGGGCGCTCGACCTGCCCAGGCTCGGTTGCCTGAATATCCACGCCTCGCTGCTGCCGCGCTGGCGCGGCGCGGCGCCGATCCACCGCGCGATCGAGGCCGGTGATGCCAGTACCGGCATCACCATCATGCAGATGGATGCAGGCCTGGATACCGGTGCGATGCTGCGGGTCGAAAGCCTGCCGATTGCCCCGGATGACACTCAGGCCAGCTTGCATGACCGGCTGGCGTTGCTGGGTAGCCGCATGATTGTCGAGGCCTTGCAGGCATCAGCTCAGGCCCCGCTGCAAGGGACGCCGCAGCCAATTGTCGGCATCAGCTATGCGAGCAAGGTTGATAAAGTCGAGGCGCAGATCGATTGGCGCACCGATGCGCAGCAGATCGAGCGCCGCTTGCGTGCTTTTGACCCGTTTCCCGGCGGACTGGCGATGCTGGACGGCGACCCGATCAAATGCTGGCGCGGTGAGGTCTGCGCCGGAAGCGGCAAGCCCGGCGAATTGCTGTCGGTCGATGAGACCGGCATCGTCGTTGCTTGCGGCAAGCAGGCCTTGCGCTTGGTCGAGTTGCAGCGCGCCGGTGGCAAAAGGTTGCCTGCGCGCGCTTTTTTGCAGGCCAGGCCGCTTGCAGCGGGTGCTCAGTTCGACCTGCCCTGAACGTCCCGCCCGTCACCGCCTGCATTCTGTCCCGGGCGATCTGCAGTCCGTCATGCATGGACTGTTCGGAAGGCTTGAAACAAGCCATGCTGCGCTACCTTGACTGAATGAGAACAACATATGCTGAAGCGTTTCGCACTCATCGTTACTGTGCTGCTGGCCACCGCAGGCTCGGCCCAGGCCTGGAGTTGGCATTTCAACTGGGGTGGCGGCGATACCGTCAAGGGCTCGGGCGAGATCAGCAGTGAAGCACGCGAACTCGGCCAGTTTGACGGCATAGCTTTGTCTGGCGACTTCAAGGTGCAAGTGCGCCAGGCTGAGGTCAGCAAGATCACCTTGCAGGCCGACAAGAATTTGCTGCCGCTGATCGAGACCCGCATCGTCGAAGGCAATAAAGGCCGCATTCTGGAGATTGCAGCCAAACGCGGCAGTAATTTGTCGGGCACCGTGACGCCGGTGATCAAGCTGGAAATGCCGCGCTTGCGAGTGGTTTCCATCAATGGCTCTGGCGATATGCGGGTTGAGGCGATGAAGACCCCCGAGCTTGAGGCCAACATTGCCGGTTCGGGCAAACTCGAGTTCGTCAACTTGAGCAGCGATTCGGTGAGCTTGAAAATTGCCGGCAGCGGCGACATCCTGGCCAGCGGCCAGGCCGGCACGCTGAGCATTTCTGTGGCGGGTTCGGGTGATGTGAAAGCGCATGGCCTGGAGGCCAAGGATGTCAAGATCAGCATTGCCGGAAGCGGCAACGCCGAAGTCAGCGCCAGCCGCACACTCAAGGTGTCGATCGCCGGCAGTGGCGATGTCAGCTATGCCGGCTCACCCGAGGCCAGCATCTCGGTGGCAGGGAGCGGCAAGGTTCGCGCGAAGCCTTAGACGACAATCGGGGCATGTCCCTGTCAATTGCTGCGCAATGGCGCCACCCGGAATTCAAACGCGCAGCGCTCGACATGCTGAGTATCAACCTGGGCATTTCGGCCTGGGGGCTGGTAACCGGCGTCGCGATGGTCAAGAGCGGCATGAGCGTGACCCTGGCACTGATGATGAGTCTGCTCGTTTTTGCCGGCAGTTCGCAGCTGGCGGCGCTGCCGTTGATCGCCAGTGGCGCGCCCTTGTGGGTGATTTGGGCGACGGCATTTTGCGTCAATCTTCGCTTTGTGATTTTCAGCGTGCAGTGGCGCATTGCATTCGGCCATCTGCCCAGGGCCAGAAGAATATTGATGGTTTACTTCGCCGCTGATCTGAACTATGTGACTTTCCTGAGGCGCTTTCCTGACCTGGCGCCATGCCCTGAGCAGGAACCTTATTTCTGGGGCGGCGTGGCCGTCAACTGGTCGACCTGGCAAATCCCTTCGATCGCAGGCATTTTGCTGGCGAATCATGTGCCGACTCAATGGGGCCTGGGCTTCGCTGGTGTGCTGGCCTTGCTGGGCCTGCTCTACACCATGCTGAATGACCGCAAGGCCTGGGTGACCGCGGCAATTGCTGGTTGCGCAGCAATCGCTGCCTATGGTCTGCCTTTGCATTTGAATATCGTGGTGGCGATCGCCGCAGCGGTCAGCGCCGGTCTCCTGCTTGAACAATGGCGGCCTGATGCGCCCCCCGGCGCTGAGGGACGTCAATGAGCGATGCTGAAACGGCGCTGGCGATTCTGGGCTTGGGCGCAATCACATTGCTGACGCGTTGCTTCTTCTTGATCAGCAACCAGTCGCAGCCATTGCCGGATTGGCTCAAGCAAGGACTGCGCTATGCCCCGCTGGCCGCCTTGGCTGCTGTCATCCTGCCCGAAATTTTCATCACCCAAGGTCATTTGATCGACAGCTGGAAAGATGCCAGGCTCTTTGCCGCGGCAGTCGGTACAGCATATTTCGTTTGGCGTCGCGGCATCCTCGGCACCATTTTGAGTGGCACGGCAGTAATGCTTTTGTTGCGCATCGGTCTGGGTTGGTAAGCTCACGGGATTGTCAATTCCAAGCAGGTGTCCATGAACGTTCTTCGATTTTCCGATCTGATTGCTGCCGGCAAGGTGGCTGGCAAGCGCGTTTTCATTCGCGCTGACCTCAATGTGCCGCAGGACGCTGCCGGCAATATCACCGAAGACACGCGCATCCGCGCCAGCCTGCCCTGCATCGAACTCGCGTTGCAGGCCGGTGCAGCGGTGATGGTGACCTCACATCTGGGGCGGCCGACCGAGGGCGAGTTCAAGCCGGCTGATTCATTGGCGCCGGTGGCCAAGCGCTTGGGCGAGTTGCTGGGCCGCGAAGTGATTTTGCAGGCCGACTGGGTCGACGGCGTTGCCATCGTTCCGGGGCAGTTGCTGCTGCTGGAAAACTGCCGCCTGAACCCGGGTGAAAAGAAGAACAGTGAAATCTTGGCGCGCAAGATGGCCGCGCTTTGCGACATCTTTGTCCATGACGCTTTCGGCACCGCCCACCGTGCCGAAGCATCGACCTATGGCATTGCCCAATATGCTCCGATCGCCTGTGCCGGCCCCTTGCTGGCGGCCGAGATCGATGCCATTTCCAAGGCGCTGGCCAAGCCACAACGGCCCTTGATCGCGATCGTTGCCGGTTCCAAGGTATCGAGCAAGCTGACGATTCTGCGGGCTTTGTCGGCCAATGTCGACGGGTTGATCGTCGGCGGTGGCATTGCCAATACGTTCATGTTGGCGGCTGGTTTGAAGATCGGCAAATCGCTGGCTGAGCCCGACCTGCTCGAAGAAGCGCGGGCCGTGATCGCTGCGATGCAGGCCCGCGGTGCAGCGGTGCCTATCCCTGTCGACGTGGTGGTCGCCAAACGTTTTGCCGCCGATGCTGAAGCCACGGTCAAAGCCGCCGACGAGGTCGCCGACGATGATCTGATCCTCGACATCGGACCCCGCACTGCCGCGCTGCTGGCCGAGCAGTTGAAGGCTGCCGGCACCATTGTCTGGAACGGGCCGGTCGGCGTCTTCGAAGTCCCTGCATTTGCCCATGGCACCGAAACGATCGCCCGGGCGATCGCAGCGTCCAATGCCTTTTCGATCGCCGGCGGCGGCGACACCCTGGCGGCGATCGCCAAATATGGTATCGAGCAGGACATCGGCTATATCTCCACCGGCGGCGGCGCCTTCCTCGAGGTCCTCGAAGGCAAAACCCTGCCCGCCTTCGAGATTCTGAGCAAGCGCGCCCAAGGGTGACTGCTCACCCTTGGGCGGCTTGCGAAGGCCTGGACGCATGCTTGCGGCCGGGCTGAGCCGGCGCGCGTTCGAAGGTTTTCACCCTTGGGCGGCTTGCGAAGGCCTGGATTCGTGCTTGCGGCCGGGCTGAGCCGGCGCTCGTTCCCAGGTTCTCGCCCTTTGCCGGCTCTTCTTGCCTTCTTGCAAGTTCTCGTCCCGCAACTGCCGGCTGGCCTTGATATGCGCTGAGCAGCGCTGCCTGGTCGCCGGTTTGATTTCAGGCCCTTGAGCTTGGCATCCCGGCTCGCATTGCTGCAGTTGAACAAGGGCGGCTCATTGACCAGAGGCAAGGTACTGGCAGCTACAACCATGCCCTGCCTTCAACCCAGCGCAGACTTTTTCTTGATTTCCAGGCTGCAGCGCTCTCAAGTTGAGCCGGGATATTGCTTTGTCATTGCCCCGTGCCTTGTTTGGATTGAATCAGTTATCAAGTGATCTGCTTTTTTTGGGGGTAAGTGAAATTACGAATTACCCGAACCTGTCATAGATCAATGTCTTGAAACACCTTGGGGATACCCTCCATCGAACTGGATTGCGATGAAAAGTTCGACGACATCCCGAAAGCGAGCGAAGGGGAGACGAGTCTCTCGCAGCGCTTTGTAACTGACAACAACGACTGGAAGGTCTGCGCTATGAAATCCCTGAATTTCCCTCGAACGCTGAAGGTCTGCTTGCTTGCCCTTGGCGCGATGTTCATGTCCCAGTCTGTGCTGGCGGTCGACGAAGCCGCCGCGCAGGCCCTGGCCAAGAAAAGTGATTGTCTCAAGTGCCACTCGGTCGAAAAGGAAAAGAAGGGTCCTTCGTACAAGAAGATTTCGGCCAAGTACAAGGGCAAGGCCGATGGGGAAGCAAGCATCATTAAAAACATCACCACCGGCCCCAAAGTCAAGCTTGATGACGGCTCTGAAGAAGACCACAAAATCATCAAGACCAAGGATGAAGCCGCGATCAAGAACCTGGCTCAGTGGATCTTGTCCCAGTAGCAACAGGCCTGGCTCGGCGCGACCGCGCCGGCCGCGTTCGCCCGCAGCGGCGCCATAGAAGAAGAACAAAACAAGAGAGCTATCCATGCGTGTGAAGCATCTTGCAAGGGCCGCTTGGGCCGCTTGCCTCAGTCTTGCGTTGGTGCTGATGATCTTGAGTCCGGCCGCTACAGCCGGTACAACCGAGTTGCTCGACAACGCGGGCTGTCTGAGTTGTCACAATGGACAGACCCGAAAACTCGAGTTGCTTGACGAAAAAGGCAAGTTACAGCCGATGCTTGTCGTGGCGCCTGCCAAGTACGCCTCCAGCGTCCACGCCGAGATGCAATGCGTTGCCTGTCACATTGGTATCACCGATCAGCCTAAAGCCGGTGCCTCGCACCAACTGGCGAGCGCAGCCGCTGGCAAGTCGGCCAGCTGTTCCGATTGCCACCGCAAACTCTGGGATGCGGCCAAGCAAGACAACAACGCAGCTGCCAAGCCGCGGCTGGGCCTGGTTGCCGAGAACATCAGCGCTTACGACAAGTCCTTCCACGCGCGGCCGAGCAAGGCTGACAAGGCCAAGGTGAACGCGACCTGCGACGGCTGCCACGACACGCACAGTTTCAGCATTCCCACCAAGAGCAGCCCGGCGCATGCCGAGTGGCGCCTTCAGAGCGCGGCGATGTGCGGCGAGAAATGCCACAGCGACGAGTTGGAGGAGTACAGCGGATCGATCCACGGCAAGGAGGCGCTCGGCAAGCACAATTTGAAAGCGGCGGTTTGTACCGATTGCCACTCAGCCCATGAGGTCGGCAACACCTCGATCGCGTCGGTCAAGCTGGCGATCACAGCGAGCTGCGGCAGCTGCCACGAAGACAATTACAAGTCCTACAAAGCCACTTACCATGGCCAGATCAGCACGCTGGGCTATGCAAACACGGCCAAATGCTTTGATTGCCATGGCAGCCACGGCATTCTGGCGGTCAAGGATCCGGACTCCAAGGTTCATCCCGACAATCGCTTGGAAACCTGCAAGACCTGCCACAACGGCAAGAAGGACATCGGCGTTGCAACAGCCGGTTTCGCCACGTTCCAACCGCATGCGACGACCAATGACTTTGCACGCTACCCACAGGTCTGGATCGGCTGGCAGATCATGGTTCAGCTGCTGGTTGGCACGTTCGGCTTCTTCTGGTTGCACACGCTGCTGTGGTTCTATCGTGAATACACCGACCGCAAGCATGCGAAGCTGCGTCCCCATGTGAAGCTGACGGCATTGCCGACTGGACAACAGGGCAAGCATGTCCAGCGCTTCAGCCGCACCTGGCGTATTGCCCACATCACCTTCGCGCTCAGCCTGATGATCCTCACGTTGACCGGGATGCCCTTGTTCTATCCTGATGTGGCCTGGGCGCCGGTTGTGATGAAGGCGCTCGGTGGCCCGGCAATGGCCGGGCTGATCCACCGGATCAATGCGGTGGTCTTTGCCGGCGTGTTCTTCTGGCACATCATCTACATGGCGGTGGGCATCTACCGCAAGCGCGCCACTTGGCGCTGGTTCGGGCCCGATTCAATGATTCCGAATTTGCAGGACGCCAAGGACATGCTCGCCATGTTCAAGTGGTTCTTCGGCAAGGGGCCGCGTCCTGTGTTCGACCGCTGGACCTATTGGGAGAAGTTCGACTATTGGGCGCCATTCTGGGGTGTGACGATCATCGGCGTCAGCGGCTTGATGATGTGGTTGCCGGGCCTCACGGCGACCTACCTGCCCGGCTGGGTATTCAACGTCGCTGCCATCTTCCACGGTGAAGAAGCCTTCCTCGCGGTGGTGTTCCTATTCACCGTGCACTTCTTCAACAATCACTTCCGCCCCGACAAGTTCCCGATCGATATCGTGATGTTCACCGGCACGATGAGCTTGGAGCATTTCAAGCGCGAACACGCGTTGCAATACCAGCGTCTGGTTGACAGCGGTCAACTCTCGAAGCACTTGATCGATGCGCCATCGGCGCCGATGACCTTCGCTTCAAAACTGTTGGGTTTTACGCTGATCGCGATCGGCCTGACGTTGTTATCGGGGGTTGCTGTCGGCTTCTTTAGTGGTGGTTGATTTAGAGCATGTTTGGCCGGTAGATCAGACGTACAAGCTCAAGTATGACTTGAATTCACTTGACTGAGCCGAGAGAAAAAGGCTGTGCCGAGTGGTGGGTTTTGTTGTTGGTTCTGTCAACGAAAGACGGAGGAATACATGAAGTTTTCAAAAATCCGCTGGGCCCTCGCGGCACTGGCAATTGCAGCGCTCGCAGCCTGCGGCGGGAGTAGCAGCACCACCGACGTGGCTCCCACGCCAGTGGTGGTGGCGGCGGCCGAGACGGTCAAGGACAAGATCACTACGGCAAGCGCAGTTACGGGCAACGACGCAGCGACCAATCCCTCTGCACCGTTCGCTGTAGTGCATGCGGCTGGTGTCGCTGCGGTCACGGTGGCCAGTGCGCCGAAGGTGAACTTTGCGATCTTTTCCGATGGCAAGGTCAAAAGCGACCTGACCATTGCCAACGTCAGCCTGATCATGGCCAAGTTGGTGCCAGGCACCAATGGCGATCCTGATCAGTGGGTCAGCTATACCTATCGCAAGGAAACAGCCGCAGCGACTGTCGGTCCTAACGGCGCGCCGGTCCTGGCTACGGCCATGCAGGCCACAACAGATGGCAAGCAGACCGATGCGGCGTTGCTCGCCGCGCAACTTGTCTATAACTCCGATGGTTATTACACCTATACATTCAAGACCGACATCAAGGATCTTGCTCAGACCAATGGCGTTGCTTTTGATGCCACAAAGACGCACCGCGTCGCGATTCAACTGAGCTACAAGAACGCCGCAGGCTCAACGGTTCTGGCCAACCCCTATTTTGACTTCACCTTGGACGCCGATGGCAAGGCTGTGCCGGTGACTGATCCTGCCAAGACCCGCAAGATGACCGACGTGTCATCCTGCAATTCCTGCCACGAGAAGCTCGCATTGCACGGCGGCGGACGTATAGACACGCAGTATTGCGTGATGTGCCACAACCCCGGCACCGTCGATGCCAACAGCGGCAATAACCTCGACCTGGCGACGATGGTTCACAAGATCCACGCTGGCAAGTTGCTGAAGTCGAAGGAGGCGACTGCCGGCGGCGAGGACTACACGATCTGGGGATACCGGGACACCAAGGTTGGTTTCGCCGAAGTCGGCTTCCCGCAGGACCTGCGCAACTGCACCAAGTGCCACTCAAGCGCTATCGCAGCGACGCCGCAGGGCGACAACTGGAAGACGAAGGTCAGCAAACAAGCCTGCCTGACCTGCCATGCCAACAAGGTCGGCTCCACCTACTTGGCAAGCCACGACGTCTATGCGACCACCGTAGTCAAGGATGCAAAGGGCGTGGCGATCCCCACAGCCAAAGCCGCGGATTTGACCAATCAGCATTGCAATGACTGCCACAAGGCCGGCACCAATATCGGTTCGGATCGCGTGCACTGGAACCAGAATGAAGAAAATGGCGCCAAGTACAAGATGAATATCGAGAGCACGACTTACGACGCCGCCGCCCGCAAGGTCACGGTCAAGTACTTTCTGTCCGATCCAAGCAATGCCAATGCGGCCTACAACCTGGTGACTTCTGAGTGCACCGGAGCGGCTGCAACTCTGGCCTGCTCCACATCGACCAAGTTCGGCAATCTGCGCTTTTATGTCGCTTACCAGAACATGATCGGTCAGTCGACTGCAGTCACCGAGTTCTCGTCGTACAACAACGGCGGCAGCGTCGCCAACGCCTATGCCTACAAGGGCACGAACGACGGCAACAATCATTACTCGGTCGACATCGCCATCCCTGCCGATACAGCGACTGCGGTTGCGTTCGGCACGGCACGGGTGATCACGATCGGGCAAATCAAGGAGCCCAAGCTGCAAGTGAAGTGGGCGACTGATCCTCGCCCTGCAATGGAGCCTAAGGTCTTGATCAACACCGTGGTGCAAAACACCTTCAAGGAGTTCGCGATCAGCGGCGCCCTGCAAGCCCGCCGCGTCATCGTCTCGAATGACAAGTGCAATGCCTGCCACGGCGCACTCGGCACGACTTCGGGCTCCAACACGCTGGCCGAAGCCTTCCATGGTGGTGCCCGCGATACGGTCGAAGCCTGCGTTGTCTGCCATGACTCGAACCGCGCATCGACCGGCAACATGATGACCAACGGTCTGGCGCTCTACGAGTCCTATCAGTTCAAGCGGATGATTCACGGCATCCATGGCAACTCGAAGCGCGTCAATCCGTTCACCCATGGCAACAAGGTGGTTGGGGCGTTCAACAAGGACGGCACATCAATGACCGGCGGCGCGCCATTGGCAAGCACTGGCGTCGAGAACTATGCGGCCGAAGTGGCATGGCCCGGTGTTGGCATCAACTGCAACAGCTGCCACGTCAACAACTCGTACAAGTCCGACATGGGATCGCTGGCCACAGTAGCCAACAAGCCGATCACTTCAGCTGCCGGTGTGACGCCTGTTGTCTTCGAGACAGATCCGAACAAGTGGTTCGTGATCTCGCCGAAGGCAGCGACCTGCAACGTCTGCCACGACTCGGCCAAGGCGATGGCCCACGTGACGACCTTCGGCGGCTCGGCGTTCGGCGAAAAGACGCAGGCTCAGGTTGCTGCGATGCCGCGCGAGTCCTGCGATGACTGCCATGCTCCTGGCGGCTTCAAGGGTGTGGACGTGATCCACGGCCAGAAGTAAGCCGCGCAACGGCAATGTCAATGGGGGGGCCGTTGCCGGCTCTCCCATTTTTCATTGCTGCGGCGAGTTGACTGCAAGTTGAATATTGAGTCTGTGCTGGAGGGATTCGAATGCGAATCAAGCAATTTATGGTGCTGGCCGCCATTGGATTAATCGGCGTTTTCGGGCAGGTACAGGCAGCGCCCGAACTCACCGGGTCGGCGTTCTGCGTGTCATGCCACGACGACGAAGATCTGCCCGATATGAGCCGGTCGGCGCATGCGCCGAGCAAGCAGCCGCCAATGGCCGCAGCTCAGTCGGCGCTGAGCCTCAAGGCGACGGGCGACCAAGCCGATGCGCGGACGCCGACTTGCATCACCTGCCATGGCGCGAGCGAATTGCATGCGCGCAAGCCTGCCAATGTTGCCGAGCGGCCCAAGCCGGACAAGGTTTTCAGCAAGAAAGCAGCCCTGCCCGCGGCTGAGCGCAGCGCCATCTGCCTGAGCTGCCATGACAAGGATGCGAGCCGCCTTTTGTGGTCGGGTAGCCAGCACCAAGGCGCTGATGTCGCCTGCAACAACTGTCACAAGGTGCATGCCAACAGCGACAAGACGCTGACCCGGGCGACTCAGACCGATACCTGCTACGTCTGCCACAAGGCTCAGCGCGCGCAGATGAGCCGGCCATCGCACCATCCTGTGCCCGAAGGCAAGATGAGTTGCTCCGATTGCCACAACGTACATGGCTCGGCGGGTCCGAAGCTGGCCAAGCGCGACAGCACCAACGCGACTTGCTATAGCTGCCATGCCGAAAAGCGCGGGCCCTTCGTGCATCAGCATGAGCCGGTATCGGACGACTGCATGAATTGTCATGCCGCCCATGGCAGCATGGTGCAGGCGCTGCTGAAGGCGCGGCCGCCGATGCTTTGCCAGCAATGCCATACGCCGCATGTGGCGGGTGGCGTCGGTGCATTGGGTGGGCAGCCTGGCGTACGCACGCCTGCAAGCCCTGCCCAATCGGCTCAAGTTACAGCGCTGTCGGGCGGCAAGAACACCGTGAACATCTGGCAAGGGCGCAGCTGCATGAACTGCCATACCCAGATACACGGCTCGAACAATCCGTCAGCCACCAACCCCACGCCGCAGTTCATGCTGCGTTGAGAAACCGGGAGAAAAGCGATGACCCGTATGGTTCTTACATCATCCAGATTCAGCCAGACTGTCCTGGCGCTCGCCATGCTTGCGCTGCTCGAACAAGTGCATGCAGTCAGCAATGACAGTGAAGTTTCGATCAACGTTGGTGTCGGTGGATTGCAGGGCGAGCGAGCTGACCGTGCCAGGTTCGGGCAATACAACGGCTTGCGCACGGGCAGCTCCGGCATTGGAATCCTCGATTTCAATTACCGGCGCAGCAACGAAGAAACAGATCAATTGATTCTTTTCCAGGGTAGCAATTTGATGGGGGAGAGCCGCGAGCTCGACTTGCTCTGGAAGAAGCAGGGCGACTGGAAGTTCGGCGCCACCTATGGTGAGTTGGTTCGCTATGACCCGAACACGATCACGACCTCATTGATCGGTGCAGGCACGACCACGCCGCAGGTGTCCCCCTGGGGTACCAGCTCCGATCTCGATCTGAAGGTCAAGCGCACCAAGCTCGGCTTGTCGTTCTGGAAGTCGATCTCCCCGGACGTCAATTTTGAGCTGAGCCTTAAGACCGAGAACAAGGAAGGTGCGCGTCTGTTCGGCATCGGCATCAATTGCCCGTCGGTGGTGGCTCCCGGCTGCCGCGGCACGACCGGCATCAGCACCGGTTGGGCTCTGTTGATGTTGCCCGAACCGATCAACTCGAACCACAGCCAGGTCGAAGCGCGGCTGAGCTATGCCGGCACAAAGCTGCGCCTGAGCGGCGGCTATTACGGATCCTTTTTCAGTAATGTGAACGCCGCGTTGTCGCCGAATGTGCCCTCCAGCCTGAATAATCCGGTCGGCACGCTGCTGCCCTTGAACACCGGCCTGCAGGCGATCCTGAATCTGCCGCTGGCCCTGGCACCCGACAATCAGGCGCATCAGCTCGATCTGACCGGCCTGTATTCGCTGACGCCGACCACCCAGCTCAATTTCAAGCTCGGTTACTCGCAGGCCTTGCAGCACCAGAATTTCGCAGCTGCTGGTTTCACGGGTGCGCCAGCGGGTGTCAGTGATCTTGGCGGCAAGGTCAGCACGACGTTGGCGCTGGCCGGCGTCAGTTCGCGGCCGGTGCACAAGCTGTCTTTGCGCGCCGATGTCCGCTATGAGGAAAAAGACGATCAGACGCCGATCGCTCTTTACAACATCGAGGACAAATCGACTTACACGAACCGGCAGATCCCCAATACCAAGGTGCGCGCCAAAGCGCAGGCTGATTACCAGTTCACCAGCGAAATGCGTGGCACGCTTGGCGTTGATTTCGAATCGATAGACCGGGGGGTGTTCACGGCCACCAGCGCCCTGTCGGGTATCAGCGCATTGCGCCAGAAAACCGACGAGTCGCGCCTTCGCCTTGATTTGCGCCGATCGATCGATGAGACGCTCAGTGGATCAATCGGTATCGAGAGCAGTCGGCGCGACGGCTCGAACTGGCTCAAGGACAACAGCGGCACTGGCGTAACCGAGGTCACCGACTTGAATAATCCTGCCACCGCATTTGCGCAGACGGCGATTTTCATGCCGACGCTGGCAAATCGTCAGCGCGACAAGCTAAAACTGAGCGTCGACTGGCAACCGAGTGAAGCGATCGCGCTGCAGTTGAGCGCTGAAGATGGGCGTGACAAGTTCAGCTCGCCGAGTCAATATGGGCTAGCGCGCAGCAGCATGAACTCGGTGACTTTAGACGCCAATATCGCCTTGTCGGAGAACTGGGCAATCAATGGCTATCTGTCTCAGGGGCTGCAGGCGCTGCACCAGTCGCGCCCCGCTGCTTACATCATGTCGTTCAACAATACCAGCACCTGCGCAGGCATTGGATTCACCGGCAAGCCCAGCGGCAAGTGGGAGTTTGGCGGTAACCTCGGTCATACCGATGACCGTAATGTCTACGCGCAGACGCTCGATGCATTTGCCGATGCGAACAGCGTCGCCTTGCTGGCTTCGGCAGGCGGGCTGCCTGACATCGTTTTTCGTCAGACATCGGTCAATCTGTTCGGCAAGTTCACGATCGATAGCAAGGCATCGCTGCGGGTCGATCTGATCCACCAGCGCTCGCATCTTGCCGACTGGACTTGGGGCTATAACGGTGTGCCATTTGCCTTCTCGGATGGCTCGACAGTCTGGCAAAGCCCGAATCAGGCGGTGACTATTCTGATGCTGACTTATAGCTACAAGTGGAAATAGCGCAGCGATGCAACAAACCGGCCAGATGACAACAGCACGCATAGCCAGGCAGTTCGTTCTACCGGCAGCATCAGGCAGACAGCAGGGTCATTGATTGCCAAATACCTGATCAGCGAGCGTTTCTTGCCCCCCCGCCGACGCCTGCTCGCATATGGCCGCGCCTGGATGTCTGTCCGTAGCGCAGCAAGCACCCACCAAGGGGACCGTCCGATTCTGCTGGTTGCCGCCCCGCTGGTACATATTCCGGTACTTTCGCCAGTGGTGCGGCGCAGTGTCAATCTGACAGTGCTGGCAGTTGCTGATGTGCTGGCAGCAAAAAGCTCATGTAACTCGCTGTAACCATGCTGAAGTCCGCATCAGGGGGCGATTTGTCAGCCATTGCGGCCCATAATCGGTTTCCTGTAATTTTATTTCAGCGAGAGCCTGCCATGTCCCGTTCTACAAAAATCGTCGCCACTCTGGGCCCAGCCTCGTCGACGCCAGAAATTCTGGAGCAGATGATTCACGCGGGCGTCGATGTCGTCCGTTTGAATTTTTCGCATGGCACGGCGCAGGACCATATCGGCCGAGCCCGCATGGTGCGCGAAGCGGCCAAGGCGGCGGGCCGGGCGGTGGCAATCATGGCCGATCTGCAGGGACCGAAAATCCGCGTCGGCAAATTCGAAAACGGCAAGATCCAGTTGATCAATGGTGCAGCTTTCGTTCTGGATGCGGACCGGGTCGAGTTGGGCGACGAGATGGCAGTGGGCCTTGACTACAAGGAGTTGCCGCGCGATGTAAAGCCCGGCGACACCTTGCTGCTCAATGATGGCTTGCTGGTGCTGACGGTTGAAGCGGTGCGAGGCGAGGCGGTGCATACGGTGGTCAAGGTCGGTGGCGAGTTGTCGAACAACAAGGGCATCAACAAGCAGGGTGGCGGCTTGACCGCTCCGGCGCTCACCGGCAAGGACATGGAGGACATCAAGACCGCGATGAGCTTTCAGGCTGAATATCTGGCGGTGAGTTTCCCCAAGAATGCGACCGACATGGAAATGGCGCGTCAGTTGGCCAATGTGGCCGGTGAGCCCTGGCGCCACAAACCCAGTCTGATTGCGAAGATCGAACGCAGCGAAGCGATCCCGAATCTGGAAGCGATCCTGAAAGCCAGTGACGGCATCATGGTGGCGCGTGGCGACCTGGCGATCGAAGTTGGCAATGCGACCGTACCGGCCTTGCAAAAACGCATGATCAAGATGGCGCTGGCGCTCGACAAGATCACCATCACCGCGACGCAGATGATGGAGTCGATGATCGTCAACCCGGTGCCGACCCGAGCCGAAGTTTCGGACGTGGCCAATGCGGTGCTCGACGGCACTGATGCGGTGATGTTGTCAGCCGAGACTGCGGCAGGAAAATTCCCGGTTGAGACCATCGAACAGATGGCGGCGATCGCGCTGGAGGCAGAGCGTGCTGAATTCATCTCGCTCGACACCGATTTCGCCGGCCGCCAGTTCGGGCGCATCGATCAAACGATTGCGATGGGCGCGCTCTTTACCGCCTATCACCTCGGCTGCAAAGCGATCCTGGCATTGACTGAATCGGGTTCGACTGCGCTGTGGATGAGCCGGCACCGGATCCAGGTACCGATCTATGCGATGACGACTCAGCCGCTCAGTCAGCACAAGATGGCGCTTTACCGCAATGTGCGGCCCTTGCTGATGCCCGAATTCAAGGATCGTGATGAGGCCTTGAAGGCGGCCGAGAAGATCCTGGTCGATATGGGCGTCTTGATGCCTGGCGATACCTATGCGATCACCTGCGGCGAGCCGATGGGCGACCCAGGCGGCACCAATATGCTGAAGGTCTGCCGGGTCGAGTGATTGCGTCGACCGGTTTGATCGGCCGGCGCTGAATCACTACCGCCTGTCTGCAGGGCTTTGAATCGTTGCGTCGCCGCTAGAATCGACCGAGTTACAGCTTGGTTACACCGGCGATGATGTTGGTGCCATGCCTGCAGAAATTTCAACTTGCACGGAGGTTCCCCCATGGCACTCGTTTCAATGCGCCAACTGCTCGACCATGCCGCCGAGAACGGCTACGGCATTCCGGCCTTCAATGTCAACAATCTGGAACAGGTGCAGGCCATCATGGCTGCTGCCGATGCGATGGGTGCGCCGGTCATCATGCAAGCCAGTGCAGGGGCGCGCAAATATGCCGGCGAGGCGTTCTTGAAACATCTGATCCAGGCGGCAGTCGAGGCTTACCCGCATCTGCCGGTGGTGATGCACCAGGATCATGGTCAAAGCCCTGAGATCTGCCGCGGCGCGATGGGTCTAGGCTTTTCTTCGGTGATGATGGACGGATCACTCGAGGCCGACGGCAAGACCATCGCGAGCTACGAATACAACGTCGAGGTGACCCGCAAGGTCGTCGACATGGCGCATGAAAAGGGCGTGACGGTCGAGGGCGAACTCGGCTGCCTCGGTTCACTCGAAACCATGCAGGGCGACAAGGAAGACGGCCATGGCACCGAATCGGTGATGACCCATGACCAGTTGCTGACCGACCCCGAGCAGGCCGCGGACTTTGTCATGCGGACCCAGTTGGACGCCTTGGCCATCGCCATCGGCACCAGCCATGGCGCTTACAAATTCACCCGCAAACCCACTGGCGACATCCTGGCGATCCAGCGCGTCAAGGACATCCATGCGCGCATTCCCAACACCCATCTGGTGATGCATGGCTCGTCGAGCGTGCCGCAGGACCTGCTGGCCGAAATTCGCAAATACGGTGGCGACATGAAGGAGACCTACGGCGTGCCGGTCGAGGAAATCCAGGAAGCGATCAAGCATGGCGTACGCAAGATCAACATCGACACCGACATCCGCTTGGCGATGACGGCCGCCGTGAGGCGCTACTTCGTCGAGAATCCCGCGAAGTTCGACCCGCGTGACTTCCTGAAGCCGGCCCGTGAAGCCGCGACCTTGATCTGCAAGCAGCGCTATCAGCAGTTCGGCTGCGAAGGCCAGGCGGGCAAGATCAAGGCCCGCAGTCTGGTCGACGTTGCCGCGTCCTATGCTCGCGGTGAACTGAATCAGCTGATCAAGTAAACGGCCGCAAAGCAAGGCCTGCCGCGCGAGAGTCGGCAGGCTTTTTTTCGCCAATTTGATTGCAGGACTGAACGGGGCCAGCGCCTAAAATTCGATGATGGAAAATTCAACCAACGCGACCTTGCTGCAATCGTCGCTGACTTCGCTGCCCCTGATCGCCCGCGGCAAGGTGCGCGAGAACTATGCAGTTGGCGCTGATCGATTGTTGATGGTCGCGAGCGACCGCTTGTCGGCTTTCGACGTCATTCTGGGCGAGCCGATTCCCGGCAAAGGCGCGCTGCTGACGCAGATGGCCTTGTTCTGGTTCGACAAACTGCACGACATCGTGCCGAATCATCTGACCGGAGAAGACCCGCTGAGCGTGGTCAGCCCAACCGATCGGGTGCAGGTGCAGGACCGTTCGATGCTGGTGAAGCGGCTGACGCCGCTACCGGTCGAGGCGGTTGTACGTGGTTATCTGGCCGGTAGCGGCTGGGCCGAATACCAGCGCCATGGTGAGGTTTGCGGCGTCAAGCTGCCTGCCGGACTGGTCAACGCCGCCAAACTGGCCGCACCGATCTTCACTCCGGCCACAAAGGCCGAGATGGGTGAGCATGACGAGAACATCTCGTTCGAGCGCATGGTCGAAATCATCGGCCAGGATCTGGCATCGCGCGTGCGCGATATCTCGATCCGGCTCTATCAACGCGCCGCTGATTTCGCCTTGACCAAAGGAATCATCATCGCCGATACCAAGTTCGAATTCGGCCTCGATGCGGCCGGCACCTTGACCTTGATGGACGAGGTGCTGACACCCGACTCATCGCGCTACTGGCCGGTGGAAAGTTATGCGCCAGGCAGCAACCCGCCGAGCTATGACAAGCAGTTCGTGCGCGACTGGCTCGAGCAGGCCGAAGTCGACGGCAAGCCCTGGGGCAAGACCGCGCCAGCGCCAGCAATGCCAGCCGAGGTGATCGAGAAGACTGCAGCCAAATACCGGGAAGCCTTGCAAAGACTCACCCTGCCATGAGCAGTCGCCTGCTACAGCGGCTCGACGCGGCGATTGCTGCTTCGCCGCCGTCCAGCAGGCTGGGTACTTTGACGGTGCAGCGTGCGCTGCTGCTGGCACGCCATGGCGAGATGGCGCGGGCCGGCGAGCAATTGCTCCAGGCGCAAGGCCTGGCGTTGCGCTACCCACAACCCGAACTCGGTGCCTGGCTGCATTTCGCTGCAGGTTTGTTCAGCTATTACACCGACTTCAGCAGCGCGGCCCAGCCCAGGATCGCGCGCGCTCAGGTCATCGCCCAGCAAGCGAAGCTGCCTGCGCTGGACGCAATCTGTGCGGCCTGGTTGGCGATGCTTGCTTACCTCGATAACGACATCGCCGTTGCGGTCGGCCATGCCAGCTATTGCGACCGCCTTGCGGCCCCTGATGACCATGGCGCCCGCTACCGGCTTTGCACGACGCTGGGTCTGGCTCATCATCTGGCGGGTCAGAGTAGTTCGGCGCAAGGCTGGTATGCCGCTGCACGAGGCCATGCGCTGGCTGATGGCGACGACGCCGCGCTGTCAGCCTTGATGTTCAACATGGCGCAACTGCGCATGGTTCAGGCCAGGCATGATTCGCTTTCGAACCGGGCTTCCGGCAGCAAGGGGCTGCTGCTCGGCGCTGATTCGATTGCCCATTACGACGCGGCGGTGGGCGGTTCGGTAATGCCGGGCCTGACAGCCATCCTGAGGGCGCAGATTCTCACCGTCGAAGGCGATTTTGCCGCGGCAATGACGCTGTTCGAAAGCCACCTGCCGGCCGAACTGGTAGCCGGTCTGGCGCGTTATGGCTGCAGCCTGCTGGCTGACCTGGCTTGGTGCCGGGTCAACCAGGGGCAGCCTGAACTGGCGCTGCTGCAGGCGCTGGAGGCTGAAGCCGAGCTTGATCCGAAGGGTGATCTCGACGACCGCGCCGTCACTTTCAGCCGCTTGGCGCAGATTCATGCCGAGCTGGGCGATAAATCAACCGCGGCGCGGCATCAAGCGGCTGCCGACGCTGAATGGCAAGAGGTAGCTGCCCTCCAGGCGGACTGGGCGCAGGCTTTGCAACAAGCCGGGCTCAAGCCGCGCTGACCGATCAGAACAAGGCCATGCTCAGCTTGCGGCGGTATTGGTCGAGCAGCGGGTCGTTCGGCGTCAAAATGGCGCGGCCGGCGATTTCGAGCGTGCCTTTGGCCTCGGCGGCTTGGGCTTTGGGTGCCGGTTTGGTCATCAGTTCGAGGATCGCCACATAGGTCTTGCGCGCCAGTTCGCCGTTCCAGGCCTTGTCGCGCATGATGATGTCGAGCAGCTCGTCCATCGCTGCAGTGAAATCCAGGCGCGCCAGATGGCTTTGCGCCAAGGCGAAACGGGAATCGAAGTCGCGCTTGTTGGCATTGATGGCCGAGCGCAGTTGGGCTTCATCCAGACCGGCAGCGGCACGATCGCAGGCCGTCAGCCAATGGCCCAGGGCAGCAAAACGGGCATGCGGTGTGATCTTGTCGGCAGCCTGGGCAGCCACCGGGGCAAAAGCCGCTTGCGCTTGGGCCAGCAGACCCATTTCAAGCAGCGTGCGCACCAGGTCGAAGCGGGCCATCTCGTTGGCCGGGTCGGTCTCGACCGCCTGCTGCAAGCGTTCGAGTGCGGTTTCCACATCACCTTCGGCGAGCAGGACTTCGGCTTCGGCGACTTCCTCGGCCGCTTCCAGCGCCTCGCCGCTGGGCACATGTTTGTCGAGAAATTCCCGGATCTGCGCTTCCGGTACGGCGCCGACAAAACCGTCGACCGGTTGGCCGCCTACGAACATCACGCAAAACGGAATGCTGCGAACGCCGAACATCTGGCTCAATTGGGCCGCAATCTCGGGCACGGCATCACTGTCGAGCTTGGCCAGGCGGAAGCGTCCGGCATAGGCGATTTCCAGCCTCTCGAGCATCGGGCCGAGCGTCCGGCAGGGGCCGCACCATGGCGCCCAGATGTCGAGCAGCACGGGCAGCTGCGACGAACCCTGGATCAGTTCGGATTCAAAATTTTGTAAGGTGATGTCTATCATGGCGGGTCAAGGCTTTCGGCAAATGGGCAAGGTAGTCGCTAGATGCTGGCGACCGCCTACAATTCAAGGTTCTTCAGCCTTTGGAGCGAGCCGTGCAGGACCTGCCAACGAACGTCTCACCCCTGGTCGGCGTGGTGATGGGATCCAGCAGTGACTGGGAGACCATGAAGCACGCAGCCGACATTCTCGCCCAGTTCGGGATTGCTTACGAAGCCAGGGTAGTCTCGGCGCATCGTATGCCTGACGATATGTTCGCTTATGCCGAAAATGCGGTCGGCCGCGGCCTTCAGGCGATCATCGCCGGCGCCGGAGGCGCTGCCCATTTGCCGGGCATGCTGGCAGCCAAAACGGTCGTGCCGGTGCTCGGCGTGCCGGTGGCCAGCCGCCATCTGTCTGGCGTCGATTCCTTGCACTCGATCGTGCAGATGCCCAAAGGCATTCCGGTCGCCACCTTTGCCATTGGCAACGCCGGCGCGGCCAATGCGGCATTGTTCGCGGTGGCGATGCTGGCCAACCATGACGAAGGCCTGCGCGAGCAGCTGCTGGCCTTCCGTCTGCGCCAGACCGAGGCGGCGCGTGCCATGAGCCAGGAACTGCTCGGATGAGCGAGATCCTGCTGCCGGGCGAAGCGACGCTGGGCGTGATCGGCGGCGGCCAACTCGGCCGCATGTTCGTCCATGCTGCGCAATGCCTGGGCTATCGCACCCTGGTGCTCGACCCCGATGAAGCCAGTCCGGCCGGTGCGGTCGCACATGAGCAGATCTGCGCCGGCTATCTGGACCCGGCCGGGCTCGAGCAGATGGCCAGTCGCTGTGCCGCGGTCACGACTGAATTTGAAAATGTCCCGGCCCAAGCGCTTGAGCAGTTGGCGCGTTCGCGTCGGGTCGCTCCGGCAGCCGCTGCGGTGGCGATCTGCCAGGACCGGATCGCCGAGAAAGCGCATTTCGCCGCCAGTGGCGTGGCCTGCGCGCCCTATGCGGTGATCGCCAGCGCTGCCGATCTGCAGTCAGTCCCCGACCGCTTGCTGCCAGGCATTTTGAAAACCGCCCGCTTCGGCTATGACGGCAAGGGACAGATTAGGGTCAGCAGCCGTGCCGAACTGGCCATGGCCTGGGGCGAATTGAACAATGTGACCTGCGTGCTGGAGCAGATGCTGCCCTTGGCGCTCGAGTTGTCAGTGATCTCGGCGCGCGGTGCGGACGGGTCGCTCGTGCAATTCCCGGTGCAGCAGAACCTGCATATCGACGGCATTCTGGCCGTCACCCAGGTGCCGGCAGCCGATGTCAGCGACGCGCTGCAAGCTCAGGCGCTGAGCGCGGCGGCACGCATCACCGAGTCGATGGACTATGTTGGCGTCCTCTGCGTCGAATTCTTCCTCTTGCAGGACGGCAGCCTGATCGTCAACGAAATGGCGCCGCGCCCGCACAATTCGGGTCATTACACGATCGATGCCTGCGATGTCTCGCAGTTCGAGTTGCAGGTACGCACGCTGGCCGGACTGCCGCTAACACCGCCGCGCTTGCATTCGCCGACCTTGATGCTGAACCTGCTCGGCGATCTGTGGTTCGACGCGGCAGGAACCCTGCGCACACCGGCCTGGGATGCCTTGCTGGCATTGCCGGGCACACATCTGCATCTTTACGGCAAGGCCAGCCCGAGGTCTGGACGCAAGATGGGGCATCTGACGATCACCGCGGCGACTGCAGGCCAGGCTGGCCAGATTGCGCTTAAGGCGGCCATGATTCTCGGCCTGTCCACCTGATTCGCGATGCTTCTCGACGGCAATGACCCCGACATGATCCAGCAGGCTGCAGCCCTGCTGGCGGGGGGACAGTTGGTGGCCTTTCCGACCGAAACAGTCTACGGGCTGGGTGCCCGCGCTGATGACGACGCGGCGGTGGCGCGTATCTTCGCTGCCAAGGGCAGGCCACAGCAGCATCCCTTGATCGTTCATGTGCTCGACGCAGCCGATGCGGCGCAGTTTGCCAGCGCAATACCGCCGGCGGCACAGGCTTTGATGGCGGCTTTCTGGCCCGGGCCGCTGACCGTGATCGTGCCCCGCAGGCCAGGCGTCGCTACTGCCGCTGCCGGCGGGCAGGACAGCATCGGACTGCGTTGTCCTTCGCAGTCGGTGGCGCGGGCCTTGCTGGCAGCAGCCCGCGCTCTCGGTGTTGGCGGCGTAGCAGCGCCCAGCGCGAACCGCTTCGGGCATGTCAGCCCGACCCAGGCCGGCCATGTGGTCGAGGAGTTCGGGCCGGAATTGCTGGTTCTGGAAGGCGGCCCCTGCGAGTTGGGCATCGAGTCGAGCATCGTCGATTGCAGCCGCGCCAGCCCGGTGCTGTTGCGGCCAGGCGTGCTGACCCGAGCCCGGATCGAAGCGGTCTTGGGGCATAAATTGCTGGCCCCGGATGCGCAGGCGCCACGCGCTTCGGGTACCTTGGTCGCTCATTACGCACCGAAGGCAAGGGTGCGCTTGGTGAGTCGCCAAGAACTCGCCGAATGCCTGGTCCGACCCCTGCCTGCGGGCCTAGCGGTATATTCACGGTCGTTGCAGGTGTCAGGAAAATTTCTTTATCTGCAGATGCCTGATGATGCGCTGGCGGCGGCGCATGATCTGTTTGCCGCATTGCGATGGTTCGATGCGGCGGGCGCGAGCGAGATCTGGATCGAATCGCCGCCGCAGAATTCCGACTGGGACGGGGTCAGGGATCGTTTGTCCCGAGCCGCCGCAGCGTTCGCCTGACAGTTTGATATGGATGGAGTGTTCATGAAGAGTTTCAAGCATGGCGTGAGCCGAATTGGCCGCCATGGTCTGACCTTGCTGGCGGCCCTGGCTGCCTTGGCCGTCATTTCTGCCTGCGGCGGCAGCACGTCGCAGATCGAGCCGTTCGCCCCGACAAGGATCATCGCTTTTGGCGATGAGTCGAGCTTGATCACGGCCACTGGCAAGAAGTACACGGTCAATTCGCTCGATAGCACCACCGGGAATCTCGATTGCGCGATCGGACCGATCTGGGTGCAATCGGTGGCATCGGTTTTCGGCCTGGTCTTTCCACAGTGCAACCCGAGCAACTATGCGACGCCGCAGGGGGTCATGTATGCCACAGCCGGCGCCAAGGTGGCTGATTTGCAGGCCAAGATAACAGCTCATTTCTCCAGCAGTACCTTCGGTCCGAAGGATCTGGTGACCATCATGGTCGGAGCCAACGATGTCTTCGAGCTCTACGGGCAATATCCGGCGCAAAGCCAGAGCAACCTGCTTGCGGCGGCGCAAGCACGCGGCAAATTGCTGGGCCAGCAGGTCAACCGGATTGCCAATGCCAATGGTCGCGTGGTCGTGTCGACTCTGATCGATCTGGGCTTGACGCCGTTTGCGATCGCTGAAAAGGCCTTGTTTGTCGATACCGATCGGGCAGCTTTTCTGACTCAGTTGACTTCAACATTCAATATCGCGATGCGCCTCGAAATCATCAATGATGGGCGCTTGATCGGCTTGGTTCTTGCCGACGAATCGGTGCAGGCCATCGTCAAATATCCGGCAGCCTTTGGCTTCGCCGACGTTACCAGTCCGGCATGCGTGAAGACCATTGCCATGCCTGACTGCACAAGTTTGACGCTGTTCAAGGACAGCGGCGGTGACGCGACCAAGGACGCCTCCGGCACCACCTGGCTGTGGGCGAACGATCGCTTGCTCGGCATTGCGGGTCAGGAGCGACTTGGTTTGTTGGCGCAGACCCGGGCCAAGAACAACCCGTTCTGAAGCTGCCGCTGATGAGTCCGCCATGACGATTCTGCTGGCCCTCGACAGTTCGACCGAAATCATGGCGCTATCGCTCAGCAGCCCGGGTGCGAGCCTGTATTTCGAGGCTGAAGGTGGATCCCAGGCTTCAGCCTTGATGGTGCCCGAGGCGCTGGCTTTGCTGACTCGTGCCGGCATCAGGCTGGCCGATGTCGACGCCATCGCTTTTGGTCGCGGGCCCGGCGCATTCACCGGTCTGCGCACTGCCTGCGCGGTAGTGCAGGGGCTGGCTTTCGGGGCCGGTAAACCGGTCCTGGCAATTGACAGCTTGATGCTGGTGGCCGAGGACGCGAGACAGCAAGCCGCAGCAAGTGGTGAACCGTTGACCGGAACGATTTGGGTTGCCATGGACGCCCGTATCGGTGAAATCTATGCGGCGGCCTATGAATTCGAACAGGGGTTCTGGCAGACGCGAGTCATGCCAGGGCTATATCGCCCGGCCGAACTCTGCGAAAAATGGCAGTTGCCGGCAGCAGTCGCTGGATCGGCGCTGCTCGCATTCCCCGAGCAGCTCGGCAAGCCGCGGCGAAGTTGGCCAAATCAGGCCTCACGTGCCGCTGCGCTGGCCGTACTGGCCGGGCAGGCCTGGGCGCGCGGCGAAACCCTGGACGCAGCCGATGCGCTGCCGATTTACGTGCGTGACAAGGTGGCTCAGACTACCGCCGAGCGTCTGGCCGCGCGGCTCGACAACTTGCGCATCGCGGCAGCGGCATGACCGATCCGCAGTCGGGTTTTCAGACAATGCAGGTCAGCGACCTGGCCGAGGTGCTGGCGATCGAGCAGGCCGCTTACCCTGTGCCCTGGTCAAAGGGGAATTTCATCGATTCGCTGGCGGCCGGTTATCCAGCCTTGGTCCTGCGCGATCAAAAAGGTCTCATGCTCGGCTATCTGCTGGCGTTGAAAGGCCCGGACGAGATGCATCTGCTCAACCTTGCCTTGCTGCCCGAGCAACAAGGTCGGGGCCTGGCGCGGCTGATGCTTGACGAGCTGTGCCGCTTGTCGCGCCAGCATTGCTGCGATAGCCTCTGGCTGGAAGTCAGGCAAAGCAATCTGCGAGCACGCCGTTTTTATCAGCGCTATGGCTTTGAAGAAGTCGGCATGCGGCCGGCCTATTACCCGGTTTTGCAGGGCCAGCGCGAGGATGCCGTGCTGATGAATCTGACGCTGGCTGGAGACCCGGCATGAGCTGGGATCAGCGCCAGCGTGCGATGCTCGCCGAGATGGGCTTGCGCGTCTGGGATTCACCCAGCGCAGCTGTAGCAGCAAGTCCGGAGCCTGTTGTCGCGACGGTGGTTCTGAAGCCGCCGGTGAAGCTCGAGCCGGTACTGCAAGAGCTGCAATCGGGTCCGCTGGACTGGGCTGGCCTGCAGCAAAGCGTTGCTTCCTGCCAGGCTTGTCCGCTGGGCGCCACGCGCAAGAACCCGGTCTTTGGCGTTGGCAGCCCCGGTGCGCATTGGCTGGTGGTCGGAGAAGCACCCGATGAGCAGGAGGACCTGCAGGGCCTGCCCTTTGTCGGCCAGCCAGGGCAGTTGCTCGACAATATGCTGCGCGCGCTTGGGGTGAGCCGCAGCGGAGAAACAGCAGCCAAGCAGGCCTTTGTCACCAGCATCCTGAAATGCCGGTCGCAGCGCAATCCGCAAGCGGCCGAGCTAGCGCAATGCGAGCCTTATCTGGCGCGCCAGATCGAATTGGTCCAGCCGCGCATCATCCTGGCCATGGGCCGGTTTGCGGTGCAGTCGCTATTGCGCAGTAACGAGCCGATCGGCCGCCTGCGCGGTCAGGTCCATCAATACCAGGGCCTGCCATTGATCGTCACTTACCACCCGGTTTATTTGCTCAAGCATCCGAGCGAAAAAGCCGGCGCCTGGGAAGACTTGTGTCTGGCCTTGCAGACGCTGCAGTCGGCGCAATGAATCAAGAGCTGGCTGTATTGATACGCCAGACCATTGACGAGGCGGGAGGCTGGCTGCCTTTCGACCGTTTCATGGCGCTGGCGCTGTATGCGCCGGGGCTGGGCTATTACAGCAACGAGCTGCAGAAATTCGGGCTGATGCCGCAGTCGGGCTCTGACTTTGTCACTGCGCCCGAGCTGTCGCCCTTGTTCGGCCGAGCGCTAGCGGCGCAGGTCGGGCAGGCTTTGGCGCAAACCGGCACGACCGAGGTCTGGGAATTCGGCGCCGGCACCGGCGCGCTGGCAGCGCAACTGCTTGAAGCCTTGGGCGAACGTATCGAGCGCTATCGCATCGTTGATCTGTCCGGCAGTTTGAGGCGGCGCCAGGCCGAGCGTCTGGCGCCATGGGGCGACAAGGTCGAATGGCTGAGCCGATTGCCTGAAGCCTTTGAAGGCGTCGTCGTCGGCAATGAATTGCTCGACGCGATGCCGGTGCAACTGCTCGCCTTCGACGGACAAAAATGGTTCGAGCGCGGCGTGGTCTGGCATGACGGCAGCTTTGCCTCTGCGGATCGGCCCAGCAACTTGCGCCCGCCGCTGGACCATGCAGCCGCAGAGGACGCCGAGCAGCTGCCGCCGGGCATGGTCACCGAGACCCATGCCCAAGCTGAAGCCTTTGTCCGCACCATGGCGCAGAGCTTGCGGCGCGGCGCGATGTTTTTCATCGATTACGGTTTTCCCGCTGCCGAGTATTACCATCCGCAGCGCATCGGTGGCACCTTGATGTGCCACCACCAGCATCTGGCCGATACCAATCCGCTGTTGCTGGTCGGTCAGAAGGACATCACCGCCCATATCAACTTCACCGACATCGCGCTGGCCGGACAGGACGCCGGGTTGACCGTGCTCGGTTACACCAGTCAGGCCAACTTCCTGATCAACTGCGGCCTGGTCGAGTTGCTGGCCGATGCGGATCTGGCCGGGCGCGCGATGGCGCACAAGCTGATCGCCGAACATGAAATGGGCGAACTCTTCAAGGTCATCGGTTTTGCCAGCGGAGAAGGTTTCGATGCGCTCGGCTTCTCGGCCGGCGATCGCTCACATACCTTGTGAGGCTTGCAGCGCAGCCAGCCTTGCCTTGTGGACTTCCTGCCCGATGGCAGGCCCGCTCAGCCCGGCGGCAATCGCTGCAGCGCTGACCGCACCGAGGTCCAGCTTCAGAGTGGCATCGAGATCGCGTTGTAGCTGAGTCCGCTGCGGATAGGGCGATTGTTCCAGCCCCAGACGCCCGCGAGCGTCGCATTCGCAAGCCCAGAGCAGTTGCTCGAAACGTGCCGGCCGCCGCCAGGCGTCACAGCGTTCCAGCAGGCGCAACCTGGCGGCGGCGTCGAACTTGCCGCTTTGATGGATGTTGCTGTGCTCGCGCGCCATCAGCAAGGCCAGCTCCCGGCATTCGGTCGGCACACGCCAGCGTTCGCTCAAGCGCCTGACCAGCGGCAGGCCGCGACCTTCATGGCCGATATGGCGTGGCCAATGCTCGGGCGGCGTCAAACCCTTGCCCAGATCATGGCCGAGGCAGGCATAGCGCACCGTTAGCGGCGCGCCCTGCGCTGCGCATTGATCCAGCACCATCAGCAAATGGGTGCCAGTGTCGATTTCGGGGTGATGCAAAGCGGGCTGCGGCACGCCGAACAGGCGCTCGAGTTCAGGCGCCAAGCGCGCCAGCGCACCGCATTCGCGCAGTAATTCGATCATTCGCGAAGGCTTGGCCTCCATCAGGCCCTTGGCGATTTCCTGCCAGACCCGTTCGGCCACCAAGGCATCGACCTCACCGTCAGCGACCATCTGCTGCATCAGCAGCAGGGTTGACGGGGCCAGGCTGAAGTCGGCAAAGCGCGCACCAAAACGTGCCAAGCGCAGGATCCGCACCGGGTCCTCGGCAAAAGCCGGCGAGACATGGCGCAAGACCTTGGCCGCCAGATCCTGCTGGCCGCCATAGGGGTCGATCAAGGGGCCGCCTGCTTCCGCTTGGGCCATCGCATTGATCGTCAGGTCGCGCCTGGCCAGATCCTGTTCCAGCGTCACATCGCTGGCTGCATGGAAAGCAAAGCCGTGATAGCCCGGCGCGAGTTTGCGCTCGGTCCTCGCCAGCGCATATTCCTCATGGCTGAGCGGATGCAGGAAGACCGGAAAGTCACGCCCGACCGGCAGATAGCCCTCGGCCAACAGCTCGTCAGGGTCGGCGCCGACGATGACCCAGTCGCGATCCTTCACCACCAGACCGAGCAGCGCATCGCGCACCGCGCCGCCGACCAAATATCGCTCCATCAGAGATGCCGGTCTGCCGGGGCCTTGCGATAAGGCTCTTCGAAGTCGAGGAAATCCTTTTCGGCCACAGCGTCTGCTACCCAGGCCGCCACGCTGGCATGGCTTAGCACGCATTCAAGATAGTCCTTGGCTTGGCCTTCCAGCGGCAGGCCATAGCGGCTGATGCGCATCACCATCGGTGCGAAATAGGCGTCGACGGCACCGAACTGGCCGAACAAAAATGGCCCGCCGCTGTGCCGCAAGGCGTCGTTCCATAACTGCTCGATTCGTGCCAGGTCCTGCTGCAGACCCTCGTTGCTGGCGAGCAGGTCTCGGCCGACAGCGCTCAGATCTGCGTCGATATTCATCGGGCAGGCTTGGCGAAGGCGGTGGAAGCCGGCATGCATCTCGGCACACAAACTGCGCGCCCTTGCTCTGGCATGGCGCTCCGGCGGCCAGATTGCAAGGGAGGGGTATTGCTCGGCCAGATATTCGACGATCGCCAAGCTGTCCCAGACCACCAGTCCATCGGCCTCCACCAGCAAGGGCACGCTGCTGACCGGCGCGATTTCCGCCAGCGCCTGGTAAAAGCTTGAACCCGGGGTGAAATCGAAGCGCAGCTTGACCTCTTCGAAGGGGATGTCGAAGGCCTTCAGCAACACCCAGGGGCGCATCGACCAGGACGAATAATTCTTGTTGCCGATATAGAGCTTCATGCGTGTCCCTAGGCCGAAGACTCAGCGACCTGCCTTGGCGCGCCGGGCATCTAGCCGGTCCGGCCCTGCGGTCAGATAGCCGGGCACGACGGCGGCGATTGAATGCGCTGTGATGCCCAGTTCGGCCAAGCCGGGCAGGTCGCCGCTGGCCACATTGGGTACCCGCATCGAAGCGAGATTGTCGCGTGACATCAGCGGTTGGCCGGGCGCCAGCTCCATCATCACGGCCTGTGCCCAGGCCAGCGGCGCAGGCAGCGGCAGGACAGGCCTTGGATGGCCTGAAATGCTGCCCGCCAATTGCACCAACTCACGCAGGGCCAGGCGCTGCGGACCCGCCAGCTCGTAAGTCTTGCCGACAGTTGTCTTGTCGACCACGCAGCGGACGATCGCGCTGGCGACATCTTCGACCCAGACCGGCTGGAACAGCGCATCGGCGCCGGCCAGCGGCATCACCGGAAAGACCGCTTGCAACTTGGCAAACAGGTTCAAAAAACGGTCGCCAGCGCCGAATACGACCGAGGGCCGCAGCAGCGTCAATGCCAGGCCTGCATGGGCAAGCAGCAGCGCTTCTCCGCCGGCTTTCGAGCGCAGATAGCGCGACGGCGCGTCAGTCGCTGCACCGATCGCGCTGACATGGATCAGCCGCTTCACTCCGGTGGCTGAGCAAGCCTCGGCCAACAAGCGCGGCAAGCGGATATGGGCCTGCTCGAATTGCGCCTGGCTGCCTTGCAGTATGGCGATCAGGTTGATCACGATGTCGTGACCGGGCAGGATGGCCTGCAGGACACCGGGCTGGTTTACATCGGCCTGCACCAGGGTCAGCCCCGGCAGGATCTGTATCGCCTGGCCATGCTGCTTGCGGCGCGTCGGCACGGTAATGTTCGCGCAGCCGCCGAACTCGCGCACCAGTTGTTCGCAAACAGACCGGCCGATGAAGCCGCTGCCGCCGAGAATCAGGATCGATGGATTCATGGCAAATTCTCCGTTGCCGTTGGTTTCAGATGGGTATCGCGCGGTCCGATCCTGGGGCCCAGGCGCGCGCGCAGGCTGGCACCCGCTTCAGCCCCGAGGATCTGTGAATAAAGCGCGGTGTTGGTCAGCACTTTCTTGACATAGTCGCGGGTCTCGTTGAAGGGGATGTTTTCAGCCCAGATCGCTGCGTCGAGCAGCGGGCCTTCGCGCCAGCGGCGCGAGCGGCTCGGCCCGGCGTTGTAGGCCGCGGCGGCCAGCGCCATTGAGCCGTCGAAATCATTCAGCACCAGCTTCAGATAACTGGTGCCGATATTGATGTTGAAGTCGCGGTCGTTCATCAATTCCGGACGGTAATCGACGCCGATTTTTTTGGCGGTCCAGCGCGCCGTTGCCGGCATCACCTGCATCAGCCCGGCGGCGCCGACATGCGACTGCGCATCGACGACAAAGCGCGATTCCTGCCGGATCAGCCCGTAGACATAGGCCGGGTCGATGCCGATCTCATGCGCCCGGGCGAGCAACTCGCGACGGTGCGGCGTCGGAAAACGCTGCGTCATGGCGATTTCACCGCGGGTGCGCTCGCTGGTATTGATGCAACGGTCCCAGACCGCCAGATCGCAGGCCAGTTGCGCGGCGGCCAGCAATTCGCGGTCATTCATGCCGCGCAGGCTGAAATTCCATTCGCGCACGCCCTCGTTGCGCAGCCCCATCGCGATCAGCTGCAGCGCCCGGCTCAGACCGGCATTGGCGCGCGCCTGGATGCGTTCCTGGCTGGTCAAGGCTGAAGGGTTGGCTGGTAAGGTCAGAGCCTGCCCGGAATCCTCAGCAGCCAGCCGGCCGTAAAAGTTCAAGGCCGAGGCCTGGGCTTGCAAGGCTGCGCGGGCTGCGCTGCGTTGGGCATCGCCGTCTGCGCCAGTGGCAGCCGTGGCCAGCAGGGCCTGGGCACGCCAATATTGCCATGCCGGATCGCGCTGTTCTTCATTGCTCAGCTGGCCCAATGCCTGCAAGACCAGCGGCCAGCGCTGGCTGCGCAAACCTGTTCTGGCGGCCCAGGCGATCGTTTCGTCCGGCCAGGCGGCTTGACCGGCTTGATCACCATGAAGTTTCAAGGCGCGTTCGAAATGGTCAGCGGCCTCGGGCAATAACTTGAAGGCCGCCTGCCTGCCGGTCTGTGCCCAGGTCCAGGCTGCCAGGTCGGCCGGCAATTGGCGTTCCCAACGGCTGTTCAGCGCCGCTGCCACTTGCGCCGGTTCGGCCGCAGCCAGCTTCAGCAGCGCCAAGGTGGTCAGCTCGGCCTGGAAGCGATTACCTGCTTTTGCCTTGCGGCTCAGATAGCGACCTGCGTTGTCCTGGATCTCGACCAAAGCCTGTTCTACCGAGCGTCCCAACAAGGCCCCGGCCTGCTTGACTGCACGCGGCCTTTGCGCCGCCACTGACAGGCGCAATTTCAGCCAGACATCAGCCGGCTGCAGCTTCTTGGCGTCGAAAAGCTTGCTGGCCAGCATCTGGCAGCCTTCGTCGCCGTCGCGCTGGGCCAGCCAGGCGCTGAGGGCGGCTTCGCGCGGATTGCTGACGCGCAGCGAGTCGGTCGAATATTGGGCCAGCAGCCAATAGCAAGCGACTTCGCGGTCATCGCGCATCTGGTAACGGGCATGATCGACGAGGAAATTTTTCCAGTCGCGCCGATGGCCCAGTTCCAGCAGCCAGTCATTGCGCAAACGGTCTTCGACATAAGTTCCCGGCCAGCGGGCGTAGAAGGCATTGATCTCGCTCTGGCTGGCTTCGCCCAGACGCAGGCCGACGGTCCAATAGTCGATCCAGGCTGCCAGCGCATGGCCTTGCGCTTGCGCCGCAGCGTTGGCAGCTGCCAGGCGTTTGTGCTGCTTCAGCCGCAAGGCCTCCCTGGCTTCGAGCACCAAGGCTGGATCTGCCACCGGCAGCGACTGTGCCTGGCCCAGGCTGCAGACCAGGCATAGCGCCAAGCCGATCAGCCGGGGGAATCCATATACTGCCAAGACGATTTTCCTTCTCATGGGTGAAACTTTGTCCGATCTATTCCAGGCTGATGCTTCTCGATTGCCGCATGAACGCAAAGCCTTGCGGGCGCAATTGCTGGCGCAGCGCAAGGCCTGGTTGGCCATGCCTGCAGCTCATGCTGCCGGCGCAGCGCTGGGGCAGCAGTTGCGTGAACTGCTGGAGCAATTGGAACCGCAATGTCTGGGCCTTTACTGGCCGCTTGAAGGTGAATTTAACGCAGCCGAGAAAATCCAGGGTCATGCCTGGGAACAAGCCCCCCAGCTGGCCTTGCCTTATGCCCATAAATCACCGCGATTCATGGACTATCGGCGCTGGGATGGCACCAGCCCGACGATACAGGATGAATGCGGCATAGGCAGCAGCGGCGGGGCCTTGGTGGTGCCTGACGTGGTGCTGGTCCCCTGCGTGGGCTTTACCCGCGAAGGCTTCCGCCTGGGTTATGGCGGCGGCTATTTCGACCAATGGCTGAGCCTGCATCCAGGCGTCATCAGCGTCGGCCTGGCCTGGTCGGTCAGCGAGGCGCATTTCGCCATCGAGGCCCATGACCAGCCCTTGACCCTGGTGTTGACCGAGCGCGAGATCGTCGCGCCCTGAGCCTGTCGGTCACAGTCTGCGCTGCTTGAAGGCGCTGGCCACCGCGGCCAGCGCTGGCTTGATTGTTTCCCAGGTATCGCGATCGAATTCGGCCGGCTTGCGCAGCATCGCCGAGGCTTTGAACTTCGGCGTGAGGGGCTGGTTGCTGGCGAAGATGATGCTGTTGCCGCATTTGTTGTCGCTGACGACCAGGATTTCTTCCTGGAAACTTTGCTGGATTCGGGTCAGGTTGGTGATATGGCCGGCATAGCCTGGGTGCAGATTGGTGACCATCAAGCCACCGGCCGTCAGCGCTGTCGAGCAGTCATCGTAAAAACTTTGTGAGCAAAGAGCCGGTGGCTGGCCCTCGCTGTCAAAGCCGTCGACGAGCAGGACATCGAAGCGCTGGCCGGCATCGCGGACGAAATCGGCACCATCGGCCTGCTGCACCTGAAACCTGGCTTGGTCGGGCGGGATCTGGAACAGCTCGCGCAAAGCGATCACATGCGGATTGATCTCGACCGCAGTGATGTTCGTCGCTGGCAGATGGCGGAAGCAGAACTTGGCCATCGAGCCTCCGCCCAGACCGATCATCGCCAGCATCGCTGGCACGCTGTCGAACAGCAGGAAACCCATCATCGTGCGGGTGTAGTCCAGATCCAGCGCGTCCGGGTTGCTGGTCTGCATGCGGCTCTGGATTTCGCTGATCGAGAAATGCAGCGCCTTGGTCCCCGGCGCCTCGTAGACATAGGGTTTGACATGGTCGGTATCTGGCATCCGGTCAGTATATGGACATCAATGCCAGGCAGACTCAAGCACAATAGCCGCTTGCCCCCAAGCCGGAGTGCCTAGTGGATCTGAAGGACCGCGGCGCATTGCGCCAGAAACTGATTCAGGATCGCCTCGATCTGCCCGGGCGGCTGGCTTTGGCCGAGCAGTTGCAAAGCGTGCTGCGCGTCTGGCTGGTGCGGCGCCAGGAACTGACGATCGGCGCTTACTGGCCGATCAAGGGCGAGTTCGATCCCTTGCCTGCGCTCTACCGCTGGGGCGAGGCCAATCCGCAGCGGCGCATCGGCTTGCCGGTGGTCGACAAGGCCGAAGGCCGGCTGCGCTTCCATGTCTGGTACCCAGGTTGCCCGATGGAGGACGATTCATTCGGGATTCCCAAACCAAAGGGCACCGAGGTCTTTGATCCTCAATTGCTGATCGTGCCCTGCGTCGGCTACGGGCCTTGCGGCCTGCGTCTGGGCTATGGCGGCGGTTTCATGGACCGTACGCTGGCGCAACTGCAGCCACGCCCGGCCACAGCAGGCATTGGCTATGCGCATGGTTTTCTGCCGCTGCTGAAGGCCTTGCCGCACGATATGCCGCTTGACTCGATGCTGACCGAAGATGGCGTCGTCTGGGCTCTGAATGGATAGGCCAAGGCCTGAATCGGGTCGCCTGCAGGAAGGTCCATGCCAAGCGCAGATGAAAAAAACCGCCACGCCCTCGCGGGTCGCAGCGGTTTGACTGCTGATTCGGGATCGGTTTAGAAGCGCATGCCCAGACCCAAGCCGACCAGCAATGGGTCGACCTTGAATTTGCCTGCTTCAGCGCCCTTGGAATAGACGGTGGTGCCGATCTGGACCTTCTTCACGTCGAGGTTGACGTACAGATTTTTCGCCACATGGATGTCGGCACCGACTTGCAGCGACAGCCCGACGCTGTTGTACTTGATTGTCGGCTCCAACGCGGTCTGCACCGCTGGAACGAAGTTCACAGCCGAGAAGTTCGTGTAGTTCAAGCCCGCGCCCACATAGGGACGGAAGGTCGCCGTGGGGCTGAAGTGGTATTGCAGGCTCAGCGTTGGCGGCAGATGCTTGAGTGAGCCGATTTCGGTGCTGCCCGAGTACAGCTTGTGCTTCTGTGGATAGGTCAGGATCAACTCGGCGGCGATATTGGGTGTGACGAAATAGCTGATGTCGACTTCAGGAATCGTCCGGTTGTTGACGCTCAGTCCCAGGCCGGTGCTGTCCTTGTTGGCTGAATCGAGATTCACTGCGCGCACGCGCACCAGCCAAGGACCTTCTTGCGCTTGAACTGCGATGCCTGTGAAGGAAAGTACTACAGCGACGGCGGCAAAACTGCTTGCGAACTTGGTCATATCAATGGCTCCAAAGAGACGGGGAATTTCCCGATCAAAGCCATTGAACTGTTTATTTAAGGGTTAACCCTTGACCTTGCGCAAGCGCAATAAATCGAGGCCCAGCAGGGCTAGTTATTTTTGATGCGACTCAAGAATGTGGCGCAATACTGAGCCGTTTGCACAGCTCAAGCGTCAACGCCGATTGATTCAGCGTATAGAAATGCAGGCCTGGCGCACCACCGGCAATCAGGCGCTCGCAGATGCTGGTCATGACATCGAGACCGAAGGCCCGGATCGAGGCATGGTCGTCCATATAGCCTTCCATTTTCAAGGCCACCCAGCGGGGGATTTCGATGCCGTCGCGGATGGCGAACTGCGCGATCCGGCCATAGTTGTGAAAGGGCATGATCCCCGGCACGATCGGTTGGTCCACGCCCAACGCACGCACCGCGTCGACGAAGTGGAAATAGGCATCCGGGTTGAAGAAGAACTGCGTGATCGCTGAGCTGGCGCCGGCCTGCATCTTGTCGGCGAAATACTGCAGATCCTTGGCGGCATAGCGTTGCTGCGGGTGGTACTCGGGGTAGGCAGCGACCTCGATTTTCCAGTCTGACCCCTGGGTTTCGCGGATGAAACGCACCAACTCGGAGGCATAGCGGAATTCGCCGGCAGTCGCCGTGCCACTGGGCAGGTCGCCACGCAAGGCGACCACGCGGCGGATGTTCTGCGCCCGGTAGGTTGCCAGGGTTTCGGCGATGTTTTCGCGTGTCGATCCGATGCAGGACAGGTGCGGTGCGGCCTCGAAACCCGAGGCGGCAATGTCCATCACCGTGGCCAGGGTCTTTTCGCGCGTCGAACCACCGGCACCATAGGTCACTGAAAAATATTGCGGGTTCAGGACGCTGAGGTCCTGCACCACGGATTTCAGCTTGTCTGCCCCGACCGGGGTGTTGGGCGGAAAGAACTCGAAACTGACTGGTGTCATCTGCTTTGCTCCTGAGCTTCTGCGGTTGCCCACAAGAAGAATTCCTTGTTGCCATCACCGCCGGTGATGGTGCTTTCAAAATAGCCTTGCACCTGCCAGCCCAACTCGGCGCAGGCCTCGCGGGCCCTGGCTTCCAGCAGCGGATAAAGCGCTGCGTCCTTGACCAGGCCGGCACGCGTCACCGCTTTCGGCCCGAGCTCGAACTGCGGCTTGATCAACAGCAGCAGCTGAGCTCCTGGCTTCAACCAGGCAGCCAGCTGCGGCAAGGCACCGAGCATCGAGATGAAACTGAGGTCGCCGACGAGCAGATCAAATCCGCCCGCCGGTTTATGCAGACTCAAGGCCGATCCGGCCAATTCCCGCACATGCAAGCCTTCCAGCGCGACGATGCGCGGGTCACCCGCCAGATCCGGATGCAACTGACCATGGCCGACGTCGAAGCCGACCACCCGCGCCGCGCCGGCCTTTAGCAGGCAGTCGCTGAAGCCGCCGGTGCTCTGGCCGATGTCGAGCACCGTCAGGCCGCTGACATCCAGCGATGCAGCTTTCAACGCGCCTTCGAGCTTCAAGCCGCCACGCGAGACATAACGCAACTCGGCGTCATCGCTGATCCGCAAATGCGCATGCAAGGGCAATTCAGCCCCGGCCTTGGCAACCTGGATCCAGCCGCCAGGCGAGGCCCATTCGGCCGCGCCGGCGCTGATCAGCCGCTGCGCCGCCGAGCGGGTCGGCGCCAGACCTTTGGACAAGAGCAGTTGGTCAGCACGCATGGCGATCCGATCTATGCTGGGCTGCGCCTGGCAAGCCAGGCGCACAGCAGGCGATCAATAGCGGTAGCTATCGGCCTTGTACGGGCCCGTCTTGGCCACGCCGATATAGGCTGCCTGCTCGTCGGTCAACACGCTCAGCTGCGCATTCAGCGTCGTCAGTTGCAGGACGGCGACCTTCTCGTCCAGATGCTTGGGCAGCACATAGACCTTGCCGTTCTCATAAGCCTCTTTGCGGGCGAACAGTTCGATCTGTGCAATCGTCTGGTTCGCGAACGAACTTGACATCACATAGCTCGGGTGGCCGGTGCCGCAGCCCAGATTCACCAGGCGGCCCTTGGCCAGCATGATGATGCGCTTGCCGTCGGGGAAGATTACATGGTCGACTTGCGGCTTGATTTCTTCCCAGATGCAGGAGTCCAGCGAAGCAACATCGATTTCGTTATCGAAATGGCCAATATTGCAAACGATGGCCTGGTTCTTCATCGCCTCCATATGCTCGCGACGGATCACGTTCTTGTTGCCGGTGGCGCTGACGAAGATGTCGGCCTTGTCGGCGGCATATTCCATCGTCACGACCCGGTAGCCTTCCATCGCTGCCTGCAGCGCGCAGATCGGATCGATCTCGGTCACCCAGACCTGGGCCGACAGCGCGCGCATGGCCTGGGCCGAGCCCTTGCCCACATCACCGTAACCGGCGATCACGGCGACCTTGCCGGCGATCATCACGTCGGTGGCGCGCTTGACCGCGTCGACCAGCGATTCGCGGCAGCCATAGAGGTTGTCGAACTTGCTCTTGGTCACTGAGTCATTGACGTTGATTGCACGGAACAGCAACTCGCCCTTGGCAGACATTTCCTGCAGGCGGTGTACGCCGGTCGTCGTCTCTTCGGTCACACCGATGATTTCGGCGCTCTTGCGGGTGTACCAGGTCGGGTCGACCGCGACCTTGGCCTTGATTGCGGCGAACAGGATCCGCTCTTCCTCGGTGCCTGGATGGTCCAGCACTGACAGGTCCTTCGCGGCCTTCTGGCCCAGATGCATCAACAAGGTGGCATCGCCGCCGTCGTCGAGGATCATGTTCGGGCCTTCGCCGGCTGCGCCCTTGACGCCGAACTCGAAGATGCGGTGCGTGTAATCCCAATAGTCTTCGAGCGTCTCGCCCTTGTAGGCAAACACCGGTGTGCCGGCGACGACCAGAGCGGCCGCAGCCTGATCTTGGGTCGAATAAATATTGCAAGAGGCCCAGCGCACTTCGGCGCCCAGTGCTTGCAAGGTTTCCACCAGCACGGCGGTCTGGATCGTCATGTGCAGGCTGCCGGTGATGCGCGCGCCCTTCAGCGGCTGTGTGACGGCGTATTCCTTGCGGATCGCCATCAGCGCAGGCATTTCGCATTCAGCGATGTTCAGTTCCTTGCGGCCCCAGGCGGCAAGTGTCAGGTCGGCCACATGGTATTGGTCGGCGGATAAAGCGGTGATTTTCATTGCGGCAGTCATTGCGAGCTCCTTCAAAATGATGAAGCCGCTGTCGTCTGCGCGTGGCGCTGCCGGTCTTGAGTCAACCGGGCCATCACCCACGCAGAAAACAGCGGGTGAGCGCGGTTGCGGCGTTCTGGATGGTCAAACCGGTCGCAGAACGTTTCCGAGCCTGGCCACTGATCAGTGGTCGCAACGCTCCTCGGAAGGGGCGAATTCTAGCCCGAAGTCTCGCTGCTTGTCTTTGCCCGCACGATAATCGTGGTTTAAACAGCCGAGCCTGCAGTCATGAAACCGATCGGAACCCCGCTATCTCCTTCTGCCACCCGGGTGATGCTGCTGGGCAGCGGCGAACTTGGCAAGGAGGTGCTGATCGCGCTGCAGCGCCTGGGTGTCGAGACCATCGCAGTCGACCGCTATGCCAACGCGCCCGGCCAGCAAGTCGCCCACCATGCCCGCACGATCACGATGAGCGACCCGGCGGCGTTGCGCGCCTTGATCCTGGCCGAAAAGCCCGACCTGGTCGTGCCCGAAATCGAAGCGATTGCCACGGCTGTGCTTGAGGAGTTGGAGGCTGAAGGTCTGGTGCGCGTGATCCCGACTGCTCGCGCCGCCCGCCTGACGATGGACCGCGAAGGCATCCGCAGGCTGGCGGCTGAAACCTTGAACCTGCCGACCAGCCCGTTCAAGTTCTGCGATTCGCTGGCCGAGTTGCAGCAAGCGATCGATCAGGGCATCGGCTATCCCTGCGTCGTCAAGCCGGTGATGAGCAGTTCGGGCAAGGGCCAGAGCAAGATCGACGATCCAGCTGGGGTGCAGGCCGCCTGGGACCACGCGATGTCAGGCGGCCGGGTCGGTCCGGGGCGGGTGATCGTCGAGGGTTTCATCGATTTCGACTATGAAATCACCTTGCTGACCGTGCGCGCCATGGCAGCGGATGGGCGGGTCGAAACGCAGTTTTGCGCGCCGATTGGTCATGTGCAGGTCAGCGGTGACTATGTCGAGAGCTGGCAGCCGCAGCCGATGCATCATCTGGCCTTGGCCAGCGCACGGGCGATTGCCAAGGCGGTCACCGACAACCTCGGCGGCCTCGGGCTGTTCGGCGTCGAGCTGTTCGTCAAGGGCGAGCAGGTCTGGTTCAGCGAGGTCAGCCCGCGTCCGCATGACACCGGCATGGTGACGATGGTCACGCAATGGCAGAACGAGTTCGAACTGCATGCCCGCGCCATCCTCGGCCTGCCGGTCAGCACCGCGTTGAAAAGCCCGGGCGCCAGTGCGGTGATCTATGGCGGCGTCGATGCCAAGGAGCTTTTGTTCGATGGCGTCGACGAAGCGCTGCGTGTGCCCAACAGCGACATCCGTTTGTTCGGCAAGCCCGAAAGCTTCGTCAAGCGCCGCATGGGCGTGGCCTTGGTGTTCGATGCCGATGTCGAACAGGCAAGGGTACAGGCCAAGCTCGCGGCATCGAAGGTGAAACCGCGGCGGGTTTGAATAACGAAGGGCGGCTTGCGCCGCCCTTGAAGGCCCCGCATTCCGCTGCGCTCATGGCGGGCTACCACAGCGCTGTTGCTTTTGCGGCATCTGAGTTGAAGCCGCATCGGGTGTCGTAGCCCGCATGCAGGCCGCAGGCTGGAATGCGGGGAGCGTGAAAGCCCCGCATTCCGCTGCGCTCATAGCGGGCTACAACTCACCTGCCTTGTGGTTTCGGCCGACCCTGCAGGCCCGCTTCGCGGTCGCTTTGCTTTAAAGCCCAGCCGCTGCACGCAGCGCAGCCGCCTTATCGGTACGTTCCCAAGTGAACTCGGGTTCTTCGCGGCCGAAATGGCCGTAGGCGGCGGTTTTTTCGTAGATCGGGCGCAAGAGATCAAGCATCTGGATGATGCCTTTTGGGCGCAGGTCGAAATGCTCGTTGACCAGCTCGGACAGCTTCTCGTCCGAGATCACGCCGGTGCCTTCGGTGTAGACCGTCACATTCATCGGGCGGGCTACGCCGATTGCGTAAGCGACCTGGATCTGGCATTGCTTGGCCAGGCCGGCGGCAACGATGTTCTTGGCCACATAGCGTGCGGCATAGGCGGCCGAGCGGTCGACCTTGCTGGGGTCCTTGCCCGAGAATGCGCCGCCGCCATGGGGGCAGGCGCCACCGTAGGTGTCGACAATGATCTTGCGACCGGTCAGGCCGCAGTCACCCTGCGGGCCGCCGATGACGAAGCGTCCGGTCGGGTTGATCAGGTACTTGGTGTCCTTGAGCCATTCCTTGGGCAAGACCGGCTTGATGATTTCCTCAATCACGGCCTCGATGAAGGCGGGCTTCATCTTGTGGCCGTCGCTCATCTCCGGGCTGTGCTGGCTCGACAGCACGACGGTGTCGACCGAATGCGGCTTGCCATTCAGATAGCGCATCGTCACCTGGCTTTTCGCGTCAGGGCGCAGGAAAGGCAGGCGGCCGTCCTTGCGCAACTGGGCCTGGCGTTCGACCAGACGGTGCGCGTAATAAATCGGCGCAGGCATCAGTTCGGGGGTTTCATCGCAGGCATAGCCGAACATCAGGCCCTGGTCGCCAGCGCCGATGTTCAGATGGTCGTCCGAGGCATGATCGACGCCCTGGGCAATGTCATTGCTCTGCTTGTCGTAGGCGACCAACACCGCGCAGCCCTTGTAATCGATGCCATATTCGGTGTTGTCGTAACCGATGCGCTTGAGCGTATCGCGCGCCACCTGGATGTAGTCGACATGGGCGTTGGTGGTGATTTCACCCGCCAGCACGACCAGCCCGGTATTGGTCAGCGTTTCGGCTGCCACACGGGATCTGGGGTCTTGTTTGAAGATTGCGTCGAGAATCGCATCCGAGATCTGATCGGCCACCTTGTCAGGGTGACCCTCGGAAACTGATTCAGAAGTAAAGAGAAAATCGTTTGCCACTTTTACACTCCGGTTAGCGTTGATCGGCGTTGCCGGGCTGTCGGGGTGACGCGGCGAACGCTTTAGCAGCATTTATTGAGCATCGCTGCCCGGCGGGTTTCTGACTTCATCGTCATGGCCCGCATCGCCCCGCAAGTTGTCCAAAAAATTAACTCGGCGATGGCCGAAGTATACAAACATGTTGTTGTTTCGAATTCTTTCCCGTTTGCCGCTATGGCTATTGCATTTTTTTGGTGCAACGGCGGGTTGGTTGGTCTTTGCCAGCTCGAGAACCTACCGCCTGCGCTACCTGGCGAATGCCCGCGCTGCCGGCCAGAGCTGGGCTTCGGTCCGCGGTGGCATTGCCTCGGCCGGGCGTTTAATGGCCGAATTGCCCTGGCTGTGGCTAAGGCCTGCGGACAAAGAACTGGGCCTGGCCCTGCGCTGGGACGGCGCTGAGTTAATAGAAACCGCTTTGGCACAACACCGTGGTCTGGTGCTGCTGACCCCGCATCTGGGTTGCTTCGAGATTTGCGCGCAGGCTTATGCCGAGCGTTTCGGACAGGGCGAGGTGCCGATCACGGTCTTGTTCCGGCCGGCGCGCCAAGCCTGGCTGCGCCGCGTCGTCGACGCCTCGCGTGGCCGGCCGGGTCTGGAAACTGCCTCGGCGACCCTGTCCGGCGTGCGCCAGATGATCCGCGCTTTGCGGCAAGGGCAATGCATCGGTCTGCTGCCCGACCAGGTGCCGCCGGTCGGCCTCGGTGTCTGGGCGCCTTTTTTCGGTCAACCGGCCTATACGATGACGCTGGCGGCAAGGCTGTTGCAGCAAACCGGCGCTGCGGCTTTGCTGATCTGGGGTGAGCGCTTGCCTCGGGGTCAGGGCTATGTGGTCCATGTGCTGCCGGCGCCGGTGATTGACACCGGCATGGCCCCGCAAGCTGCTGCTACTCGCATCAACCAGGCGATGGAACAGCTGATCCTGCTGGCGCCCTCGCAATATCTATGGGGCTATCACCGCTACAAATTGCCGCGCGGGCTCGACATCGGTGCCGCACCGGCCCGGGAGTCCTGAATGCTGCCCCGCTTCGGTGCTCATCTGCTCATCGGTCTGCTCTGGCTGCTGCATTTCCTGCCCTTGCCTGCGCTCGCGGCCCTCGGGCAAGGCCTTGGCGGCCTGCTCTGGCGCCTGGCACCGGCTCGAAAACGGATTGCGCTGCGCAATCTGGCGCTCTGCTTCCCCGAACTCTCCGAGCCCGAACGGGTCGCTTTGGCGCGTGAACATTTCGGCTGGCTCGGTCGCAGCTTTCTCGAGCGCAGCCTGCTCTGGTTTGCCTCGGCCAAGCGGCTGCAGCGGATCGTCCACATCAAGGGCGACATCGGGCTGGCCGATCGCAGCGGCGCGCCGATGATGTGGCTGGTGCCGCATTTCGTCGGGCTTGAATGGACCGGGCCTGCGCTGCTGCTGAATCAGCAAACCCCGGCCGTCAATGTCTATCAGCGCCAGAGCAATCCGGTGCTCGACGCGAGGCTGCTGGCGAGCCGCGCCCGCTTCGGCAAGAACGCCCTGGTCGACCGCCACCGCGGCATCCGCCCGGTGTTGAAACTGATCCGCGAGGGCTTCGGCTTCATCAATGCGCCCGATATGGACTTCGGCGCCAAGGACTCGGCCTTCGTGGAGTTTTTCGGTGTACCGGCCTGCACGCTGCTGGCACCGGCGAAAGTCGCTGACGCCATGGACATGCAGGTCCAGCCCTTGGTTGTGACGATGCTGCCAGGCGGCAAGGGGCTGGTGGTCGAGGCCTGCGCGCCGCTGCCCGGTTACCCCAGCGGCGATCTGCTCGCCGATGCCAAACAGCTCAACGCCTGGCTGGAAGCGCGCATCCGCGAGAACCCGGCCCAATACTTATGGGTGCACAAGAGGTTCAAGACCAGGCCGGAGGGTGAGGCTTCCCTCTACCCGCCGAAAGTTCTGCGGCGATGATAATCGCCGCATGAAACTTCGCTTTACCAAGATGCAGGGCGCGGGCAATGACTTCGTGGTCATCGATGCGACGCAAAGCCCCTTGCAGTTGACTGCTGAGCAGATGCGCCGTTTGGGCGATCGGCGGTTTGGCGTTGGCTGCGACCAGATTCTGGTGATCGAGGCGAGCCAACAGCCCGGGGTTGACTTCCGCTACCGCATCTTCAACAACAGCGGCGAAGAGGTCGAGCAATGCGGCAATGGCGCGCGCTGCTTTGTTCGCTATGTGTCTGAAAAAGGCCTGACCAACAAGCGCAGCATTCGCGTCGAGACCATGGCGGCGACGCTGCATTTGCAACTGCGCGACGATGGCCGGGTCAGCGTCGATATGGGCGCCCCTTGTTTCGACCTGTCGGCATTGCCATTCGACGCTGCGGGCTTGACGCCGAGATTGCTGCATGGCTTCGAGTTGTGGTCGTTGGATGAACCGGGCTGCGAGCTGGCGCTGCTGTCGATGGGCAATCCGCATGCGGTGCAACTGGTCGCTGATGTCGACGCCGCACCGGTCGCAATGCAGGGCCCCTTGATCGAGGGCCATAGGCGCTTTGCCCGCAAGGTCAATGTCGGCTTCATGCAGATCCTGTCGCGCAGCGCCGTGCGCCTGCGCGTGTTCGAGCGTGGTGCCGGCGAAACTCTGGCCTGCGGCACCGGCGCTTGCGCAGCAGTGGTGGCAGGGATCCGGCTTGGCTGGCTGGACGAGATGGTTGAGGTCCAGATGCGCGGCGGTGAGCTGAAAATTGAATGGGCCGGCATCACTGCCGGCCTGCATGCACCGGTGCTGATGACAGGGCCGGCCCAAACTGTTTTTGAAGGGGAAATCGAGCTGTGAACAACAATACGCAGGGCATCACCGAGCAGGACATTGCCGACTTTCTCGCCAATACGCCGGGCTTTTTCGAGCGTCACGCCGAATTGCTGGCGACCGTGCAGTTGAGCCATCCGCATGACGGTCGCGCCGTCTCTCTGCAGCAGCGCCAGGCCGACATGCTGCGCGAAAAAATCAAGGGTCTTGAATTCAAGATCCTCGAGATGATCCGCAACGGCCAGGAAAACGTCGCCATCGCCGACCGCCTGCACCGCTGGACCCAGGCCTTGATGCTGACCGCCGACGCTGCCGCATTGCCGGCTGTCCTGACGCAGGAGCTGCGCCATCAATTCATGATTCCGCAATGCGGTCTGCGGCTGTGGGATGTCGCCGAGGCCTATGCCGGGGCGGTTTTTGCCCAGACTGTCAGCGCCGATGTGAAGAGCTTTGCCGCCAGCCTGACCCAGCCTTATTGCGGCATCAACTCGGGCTTCGAGGCGGCGCGCTGGCTTGGATCTGCCGAAGACGGCGGCCCAAATGGCGGCGCAGTCTCGCTGGCCCTGATTCCGCTGATGCGAGCTGCGGGTGCAGGTCAGGAATGTTTCGGCATGCTGGTGCTGGGGTCGCCCGACCCGACCCGTTACACCGCCGAGATGGGCACCGAATTCCTCGCCCGCGTCGGTGATGTTGCCGCAGCGGCTCTGGTGCGCCTGCTGCCGGACAAGCGTGAAAGCGCCGCCGGCTGAAGCGCTGGCGCCGGTGGATGATCCACTGGCACCGCAGCTCAGCGCCTACCTCGATCATGTGCGCGTGCAGCGCCGTCTGGCGCCGCGCACCCTGGTCATTTATACCGATGCCATGCAGCGATTGCAGGCCTTGGCAATCAGCGATGGCATCGAGTTGCTCAAGCTGCAGCCGCATCAGGCCAGGCGCTGGGCATCGCGCCTGCATGGGCAGCAGCATCTGGGGCCGCGCAGCATTGCCTTGCTGCTGTCGGGCTGGCGAGGGCTCTATCGCTGGTGGGGCACGCAGCGCCTGGTCGAGCTCAATCCGTTCGATGGCTTGCGGGCGCCCAAGGCCGCCAAGCCCTTGCCCAAAGCGCTCGGCGTCGATGAAGCAGTGCAACTGGCCGAATTCAGCAATGCCGCTGCCGACCCCAGGTTTGAAGCGCGCGACCGCTGCATCGTCGAGCTGCTCTATGGCTGCGGCCTGCGGATTGCCGAACTGGTCGGGCTTGACGCCCAAGCCAGCGCGCAGGCGCAGGGCTGGGTCGATCTGCAGGCTGGCGAAGCCTTTGTCTTGGGCAAGGGCAGCAAGAGGCGCAGCGTGCCTTTGGGGGGCGCTGCGTTGGCCTCGCTGCAGCGCTGGCTGCTGCAGCGTCAGTCAATCGCCGGCCAGGGCGAGACGGCTTTGCTGGTCGGCCCGCGTGGCGCCAGGATGGGCGCGCCGCAAATTCGCGCCAGGCTCAAGAGTCGCGCGCTGGCCGCCGGCATGCCCGCCCATGTGCACCCGCATATGCTGCGGCATTCTTTTGCCTCGCATTTGCTGCAGTCGAGCGGCGACCTGCGTGCAGTGCAGGAGTTGCTCGGCCATGCGAATATCACCACCACCCAGGTCTATACCCAGCTCGACTGGCAGCATCTGGCCAAGATCTACGACGCCGCCCATCCGCGCGCCAAGAAAAAATAAGTCATGCGATCGCGTTCAATCCTCGCCGCCGTCCTGGCAATGCCGCTGCTGGCTGTGGCGATGCCCGACCAGCCCTTTCCGAGCGCCAAGCTGGCGGCCAGCCACCCAGCGGCCGTCGAGTTCAGCTGGACGCCGCTGCGGATGCCCAATGGCGAGCGCATTGCCCTGGCCGGTGGCAGCTATCTGCTGGCCTTCAACGAGGAATGGGGCTTCGGCCCGAGCGTCTATGGCGCCGCCAAAGGCAATTTCGGCGGACTCTTCACCGCCGGTTTTACCGCGCAGCGGCGCTGGCGTCTGAGCCCCGGCACCCACCTGGCCGCGGGCTTGTATGCCGGCGCTGGTGGGGGTGTCAGCTCGGATCAGGTGCGTTTTGGGGGCGGGCTGATGCTGCGGCCGGAGATTTCACTGCGAGCTGATTTCGGCCCCTGGTATGCCGGTGCGGCGCTGGCGCAGATTCGCTTCCCGAGCGGCAACATCAGCGGCAGCAGCTTTGGCCTGGTGCTGGGTCGTATGACCGGCTTTGCCAGCTTCGATCCGGTCGATTCCGGCCGGCAAGGGCGGGCTGCAGTTCGTACCGGGCTGGGCATGGACGAGATCACGCTGTTTTTCGGCGCAGACAAACCGTCCGGCAGCAGCCGCAACCGCAGCGGCCAGCCCAGCCTGGCCCGCATGGGCAAGGCCGGTGCTGAAATGCGTCAGTACGGCGACATCGGCAGTTGGTGGAGCCTCGAAGGAGCCGGTGCAGCCGAGGGCGGCGCCGACGGTTATATGGAACTGCTGGCCGGCGTCGGCCAAGACTGGGCCTTGTTCGGCAGTTCGCTGCGGATTGGCGGTCAGCTCGCGGCCGGGCTCGGCGGCGGCGGCAATGTCGACACCGGCAACGGCTGGCTGCTGCGCGCCGGGCCGAGCTTGCGCTGGCTGACCCCTTGGGGTGCGACGCTGCGGGTCGATGGCGGGCTGACGCGCGCGCCTTCGGGTCATTTCAGCAGCAATTACCTGCGCATCGGCCTGGGTCTGCCGCTCGACGGCAGCGCAGCAGGGTTTGACCGCCTTGGCGATGGCGGCCGGATCGTCCATCTCAACCAGCTGTTCGTCAGTGTTCAGCATTTGCCGCAGCTGCGTTTCAAAGACGGCAGAAGCGACCCCGTCACGCATCTGGCGAGCTTGATGACGCGTGAGCTGACGCCCTCGCTTTACGGCGTGGCGCAAGCCGGCAGCGCGGCGCTCGGCCATGCGGGGGCTTACTCTTTCGGGCTGTTCGGGCTGGGCCTGCAGACGAGGCAGAACTTGGCCTCGACCCGCTTTGGCATCGAGGCGCTGCTCGGCGCGGCCGGCGGCGGTGGCGTGGCGGTTGGCGGCGGCGCGGTGCTGCAGGCCGAAGCCTGGGCCGCCTGGGCCTTCGGCGACAGCGACCGGCTGCGCTTGCGCGCGGGATTCGGTCAATGGCGCAGCCTGCGCGATGCCAGCCAGTCCTCGCCGCTGTTGAATTTGTCGCTCGGTTACGGCTTCGGAACCTGAATCCAAGGAATACATGAAAAAGATCGTTATTCGGGCCGGCAAGGAGCGTTCGCTGCAACGCCGCCACCCCTGGGTTTTTGAGGGCTCGGTGCAAAGAGGCAGCGCGGATTCGGGCGAAACCGTCAGGGTCGAATCAGCCGAAGGCCAGTTCCTCTGCTGGGGTGCTTACAGCCCGCAGTCGATTTTCCGCGTGCGGGCCTGGAGCTTTGACGAAGCGCAGCGCATCGATGCGGGCTTTTTTGCGCAGCGCATCGAGGCCGCCTTGGCGGTGCGCGCCAGGTTGCCGATTGCGTCGAATGGCATGCGCCTGATCCATGCCGAGGCCGATGGCTTGCCAGGCCTGATCGTCGACCGCTACGCCGACACTCTGGTCGCGCAATTCCTCTCCGCCGGCGCCGAGCGCTGGAAACCGGTGATCGCCGACTTGCTGCTGGCGGCGACTGGGCTGAGCAAGCTCTACGAGCGCTCGGACGCGCAGGTGCGCGAGCTCGAGGGCCTGGCCAAACAGACCGGCTGGCTGCGCGGCGATGGGCCGACCGAGCTGACGATCAACGAGCATCAATGGCAGCTGACGCTGGACGTCGCCGAAGGCCACAAGACTGGCTATTACCTCGACCAGCGCGACAACCGCAAGAAGTTTGCCGACGCGGTGCGCCAGTTCGGCTGCAAGACGGTGCTGAACTGCTTCAGCTATACGGGCGGCTTTTCGGTGGCGGCGCTGGCCGGCGGTGCGACCGAGGTCGTCAGCATCGACAGCTCGGGCCCGGCTTTGGCGCGCGCCAACGCCCATGTGGCCTTGAATGGTTTTGCGCCTGCCAGCCACAGCGCGCAGGACGCCGACGTCAACGCCAGCTTGCGCCAATTCCTGAAGGAAGGGCGGCGCTTTGACGCGATCGTGCTCGACCCGCCGAAATTTGCGCCGACCGCAGCCCATGCCGAACGCGCAGCCCGCGCCTACAAGGACATCAGCCGCCTGGCGCTGATGCTGCTGTCGAAGGGTGGCCTGCTGTTCACTTTTTCATGCTCGGGCGGCATCGGCCCCGAGTTGTTCCACAAGATCGTTGCCGGCGCCGGCCTCGATGCGCTGGTTGATGGCTTCATCATCGACCGTGTCGGTGCGGCGCCCGACCATCCGCAGACGATCTGCTTCCCCGAAGGCGAGTACCTGAAAGGCCTGCTGATCCTGACCCGCTGATCGGGGGGGGTCAAATGGCTGAGGGCAGGGCCAGGCGAGGGGCGAACTTGGCCCTGTGGATGCTGAAAAAGCTTTTTACATTGCGCACATTCGCGTCCTGGGTGAACAGGCGCTGGGTCAGGGCGTGAAACGCGGCCATATCGGCCACCTGCACCACCAGCACGAAGTCAGGCCCGGGCGAGACGCGCCAGCATTGCTGTACCTCGGGGGGCGCGACGATGCGCGCTTCGAAGGCCGACAGATGCTCGGCGCCTTGCCGATCCAGGGTGATTTCGACGATTGCGCTGAGGCCGGCGCCAAGCTTTTCATGCGACAGCAGGGCAACGCGGCGCTCGATCACGCCGCTGTCGATGAGGCGCTTGACGCGCCGCAAACAGGTGGCCGGCGAGACATGAACCCGCTGCGCCAGGTCCTGGTTGCTCAGGGAGGCGTCCTCTTGCAGGATGTCGAGCAGCCTCAGATCAGTGGCGTCGAGGCTGATTTCACTGGTTGAATCATTCATATTTAGATCATCCGTGAAATTTTCACGCATTTCAATAGTTAAATGAAATATTAGTGCAATATTTCATGAATATTGATCACATCAACCGCTTCGTAAATCCTAGGATGGCAATGAAATCCATAGGGAGAAGCATATGTGTGGCATCGTCGGCGCCGTCAGTCAGCGCAATATCGTCCCGGTTCTGATCGAAGGACTCAAGCGGCTTGAATACCGCGGCTATGACTCCTGCGGCGTGGCGGTGCACCAAGGCGGCGGTCTGCTGCGTGCGCGCAGCACCTCGCGGGTAGCCGAATTGGTCGGGCTGGCGCAGGAAGACGGCATCGCGTCGGGCACCGGCATTGCGCATACGCGCTGGGCCACCCATGGGGCGCCGGCCATTCACAACGCACATCCGCATTTTTCCCATGGTCCGGACGCAGCGACCGACAGCCTCGGACGCATTGCCCTGGTCCACAACGGCATCATTGAAAACCATGACGAGTTGCGTGCCGAGTTGAAGGCCCGCGGCTATCAGTTCACCAGCCAGACCGATACCGAAGTGATCGCGCATCTGGTCGATCAACTGTATGACGGCGACTTGCTCGAGGCGGTGCAGCAGGCCCTGCCCAGGCTCAAAGGCGCTTATGCCGTAGCTGTTTTCTGCCGTGACGAACCGCATCGGGTGATCGCAGCTCGCGCTGGCTCACCCTTGGTGCTCGGCGTGGGCCAGGCAGAGCATTTCGTCGCCTCCGACGCGATGGCGCTGGCCGGCGTGACCGACCAGATCGTCTACCTCGAAGAGGGCGATGTTGTCGACATGCAGCTCGGGCGCTACTGGATCAGCCAGCTGTCGGGCCAGACGCAACGCTATGACGAAGTCGCCCGCGAAGTCCGCACCGTTCATGCGCATAGCGGCGCGGCCGAGCTCGGCCCCTACCGCCATTACATGCAAAAGGAAATCTTCGAGCAGCCCGAAGCGATCGCCAATACGCTCGAAGGCGTTGTCGGCATCAGTCCGGAACTGTTCGGCGACGGCGCTTACCGCATCTTCAAGGACATCGACCAGGTGCTGATCCTGGCCTGTGGCACCAGTTTTTATTCAGGCTCGACGGCCAAATACTGGCTTGAATCGATCGCCAGAATACCGACCAGCGTCGAGATCGCCAGCGAATACCGCTATCGCGACAGCGTACCGAATCCGCGCACCCTGGTCGTCACGATCAGCCAGAGCGGCGAAACCGCCGACACGCTGGCTGCGCTCAAGCATGCGCGTTCGCTGGGTATGCCGCACACGTTGACGATCTGCAATGTGGCCACCAGCGCGATGGTGCGCGAATGCGAGTTGGCTTACATCACCCGCGCCGGCGCTGAAATCGGCGTGGCCTCGACCAAGGCCTTCACCACCCAATTGGTCGGGCTGTTCATGCTGACCCTGGCCCTGGCGCAGACCCGTGGGCATCTCGACGGACAGCAGGAAGCCGAGCATCTGAAGGCCTTGCGCCATCTGCCGCTGGCGGTGCAAGCGGTGCTGGCGCTGGAGCCGCAGGTGATCGCCTGGAGCGAGGAATTCGCCCGCAAGGAAAACGCCTTGTTCCTCGGCCGTGGCCTGCATTACCCGATCGCGCTGGAAGGCGCTTTGAAGCTGAAGGAAATCAGCTATATCCACGCCGAAGCCTATCCCGCCGGCGAGCTCAAGCATGGCCCGTTGGCGCTGGTGACGGCCGAGATGCCGGTCGTGACCGTGGCGCCCAACGATGCCTTGCTGGAAAAACTCAAAAGCAATATGCAGGAAGTCCGCGCCCGCGGCGGCCAGCTCTATGTGTTTGCCGATGGCGACACGAAAATCGAGAGCGAACAAGGCCTGCATGTGATCCGCATGCCCGAGCATTACGGTGCCCTGAGCCCGATCCTGCATGTGATCCCGCTGCAGCTCCTCGCCTACCACACCGCCTGCGCCCGCGGCACCGATGTTGACAAGCCAAGAAACCTGGCGAAGTCGGTCACGGTGGAGTAGTTCAGCTAGTGAGTAATTTTGACGACGCATCCACTCTTGTGATGCTCGTCAGACTGAAAAGCAAGGCGCTTTTCATTGGACCCTATACAGATCGCCAGCAACGGCTGTTTGATAGGGTCTTTTCATTGCGTGAGCGCGATCAATTGACTTTTGAGGCGATTGCCAAGCTAATCACGAAGTCAGGTGCTAGGTCACCGACTGGCTGTTTGTTAGGTGCCGAGCATGTCTTTTCTATCTACAAGAAAGGCAAACGTAGGCAAGAACGACTCACTTTGAAGGTAGAACCAGAGTTGATGGACCTGTGGATTGAATGATGTTCTTTGGAAGGACATCGTAGTTTGCAGCTATTTGATGGCTGTTACACATTGAACATTGTCTAGAAAAGGGACGCTGCTTTCGGTGCGCTGCAATGACCTGCGAGGACCAGCTATGGGCGCTTTTCACTCGCGCTTGCGTCAAAGTCAAGCTCACCCTAGGAAAAGCGCTCATAACGCGATTGTGGGGGCGCAGCGTGGATATGCACATCTTGCGCTAGCTCAACTCCGAATTAAAAAGTCTTTTCACTTTTGCCAAACGGTTGCTATTGGGTGGGCACCTCTGTAGACTTTCTGAAAAAACATAGGGGAGACCTGTGAACAAAGCGTCCTGGGAGGCGTTCTCGCAATTTGCCGAGAACGAAGGTTTGACGAACTGAACGGAATTACGCCGCTGGCAGCAACTTCGTCTGCGCAGTCGTCTTCACACTCTGCTGTGCTTGCTGCGCCCGCTTTATCGCCTGTTGCGCTCTCACTTCTTTCGCTTGCTGAGTCAGTCGCTTTGACTGATCAGATAGAGATTTCGCACGTTGCTCTTCAGGCGATGGCTGAGTTGCTTCTTCGTCAAGCGACGTTGGGATCTCACAAGTTACTTCACTGATTCGCATGAAGTATTTAGTCGCCCCTTAAAAATACATAACCAATTGATTTAATTGGACTTTTTAGCATTTTTTAGATAAAATAAACCTCAGTTTCTATCCGGAAGGCAGTAGTTTTCTGGGAGTTTTTGAGGAGCCAAGTGATGACCGATACCGCCGATTTTTTC
>CAMDHE010000006.1 GCA_945898095.1 Roseateles toxinivorans
GTGGGGCGCACGCGGCCTTGCGCCGTATCGACCAGGATGCGGTACAACTCCAGCGCGCGGGGCACGAGGTCGGTATGTGGGTACTCCTTGAAGCCGACGATGGCATCGGCCGAGCTGCGCATCAATTCGGTGAAGTGGCAGTGCAGGTCCAGCTCGGCACCGATCGTTACCTGCGGGCCGACGATGGCGCGCACCCGGGACAGCAGGTCGCCTTCGCAATCGTCATAGCCCTCGGCCACCATGGCGCCGTGCAGGAAGAGTTGCACCACATCCACCGGCAGCGCGGTACGCAGGTCCTCCAGGATCTGGTCGCGCAGGTCTTCATACACGGCGCGCACGGTGCGGCCCGACGGCTGTGCGAAGGCGGCCACGCTTTCCACCAGGGAGTGGCCTTCGGCTTCGGCGGCATCACGCAGGCAGCGCAACAGCGCGCCGCCGCCTTCGGGCGCCTGGCTGCTCGCGTCGCCGCGGTAGATGCCATATTCCTCGAAGCTGCCGCGCCCGGTGGGGGCTGCAGCGAAGGTGTTGGTCTCGGTGGACAGCGATGCGGCAAAGAATTTCATGGTCGTGTCGCTCGAGCGCAGGGCTCAAGAAAGTGGTGGAAGGCGCTGTTCAGCGCAGGGCATTGTGAAGAATGACAGCCAATCGGCCCATCAGGCCGGCCTGTTCGGGTGAGCCTGCAGTGTGAGCATTGCACTCGACCTGGTTGTAGGCCGTCACCAGGGTGGCATCGTGGGCCGGGAAGTAGGCTGCGCCAATGCCCCAGAAGCCGCCGTGCCCCCAGCAGGACTCGCTGCCCCAGCAGCGCCCGCGCAGCAGGGCCGAATGCAGAAAGTCGCCAGGCTTGAAACGCACGCTTGGGGTCATCAAGGCCATGGCCAGCGTTTGCGCTTGGTCGAACAACTCGCCGCGCAGCAGGGCGCGCAAGAAGGTGGCGATTTCCTGAGTGGTCGAGATCAGTCCGCCACCGCCGTACATATCGCAGGATGCGTCCACTTCCAGACCGTCCCAGTCGCCGATGTATTGATGCGCGCGGAGCTGTCCGGGTGGCTTGGCTTCCAGGGTCTCGAAGTGAGTCTGCTTCAAGCCGAGTCGTTTGAAGTCAAGTTGTTCGCGGATGACCGCCGGCAAGGGCTGGCCGCTCACGCCTTCGATGATCTCGCCCAGCAGGATGAAGCCGGTGTCGGAGTAGCTGAACTCACGCCCCAGTTCAGCGACGGGGCCGCCGAGTTGCATGGCGAAATCGATCTGCGCCGCCCGCGTCCAGCGCCGCTGCGGGGCCGCCTTGATGGCCTGCATATAGTTTTCGCTGGCGGCGTGGTCCACCAGGCCGCTGGTGTGGGTGAGCAGATGGAACAGGGTGATGCGCTCGGGCGCATGGCCGGCGCTGCGCAGGGCGGCAGCACTGGCAGGTAGCAGTCGAGCCTCGATCGGCTCGAACAAGTTCAGACGCCCCTGCTCGATCAGGCGCATCACGGTGGCTGCGGTATAGACCTTGGTGACGCTGGCTATCCGGAAGGCGTGTTCAGGGGTCAGTGCCTCTTGGCTGCCGCGTCGGGCCAGCCCGCAGGCGCCCGACCAGGCGAACCCCTGCTTGGGTAGTTCCACCGTTGCCATGATGCCCGGCAGGCTGGGATCGAGGGCCAGGCTGCGCTCGATCTCGGCCTGCAGCAGTTGGTGGAGGTGCTTCATAGGGCGAGAGGCTTAGGCCGGCAGGCGCTTGAATCGCAGTTGTCGGGCGCGAGTTGTGCTGAAGTGAAAGCCTGCGACCATGTCGCCGTCCCATTCGACGTTCAATGCGGAGGTGCCGGGCAACAACAGGTCGCGCACGGTCAGGCGGAACACAGATTTGCTGGCCGCCTCGAGCACCATGTGGCGGGTGCCATAGCCACCGACCATGTGCAGGGTCAGCGTATCGCCTTCAAAGGCGATCTCGGCTTGGGCATCGAGGTCATCGCTGCGATAACCCCCCACCAGCGGCAGTCCGACTTTCGCCGTCGCGGGCGGTTTGGCCGGTAGGCGCTTGAGCCGCGATACATGGCCGCAGACAGAGATTGGGATCACCGCTGGGGCCTTGCCCTGTGCATTGGCCGCGAGGTCCTTGACATTGAAGCTGAAGGGCCCCATCGCGGCATCCTCGAAAGCAATGCGAATCTGCGTGACTTCATCGCGCCACATCGGCGCCGGGGGTGAGAAGAGCATGGAGCCGCCGAGCTTGCCGCCGACATCGGCGAAGCCGAAGGCGATGCCGTCTTCGCCGATGTAATGGGTTCCGGCGAGATGCTCGTAATCCTTGAAATCAGCCATCTTGGGTGCGACGTCGCCGATCACCTGTTCGGAAAGCAGCGTGTCGATGATGCGCTTGGACAGCTCTATGTGGTTCACCAAGCCGCCGTTGGTGATGATGATGATGTCCAGGCCTTGTGCCGGCACGGTCAGCATCTGGCACATCCCGCCGATTACTGCACCGTGGTGGTAAATGGTTTCCAGGCCGCGGTAGTCGTGACGAAACAGACCCAGGGCGTAGGGTGTGGTCAGCCCGTTGTTGAGCGTGGCCGTGGTCGTCATCTGGCGCCAGGTTTCGGCGCTGCCCACCACCTTGCTCGGCGCGCGCAGGTGGGCCAGCCAGCGCAGCATGTCGTCCACGGTGGAGACGATGCTGCCTTCGCCGCGCATCTCTTCGGTCATGAAAATGCCGCGGCGCCAGGCGATGGTGCCGGCCGGCCCCGGCCGCGCCACATGCAGCGTGGCCATGCCGGGCAGGATCTCCAGGTCACTGGTCACGCAGGTGGTGTCATTCATGCTCAGCGGCGTAAAGATGCGCTCATGCAGGAACTGCTCGAAGGGCATGCCGCTGACACGGTCGACGACGATCGACAGCAGATGGAAGCTGCCGTTGCAGTAAAGCTGGAATTCGCCCGGCGCGAAGTTGGCGCCGGTCTGCTGTACCTGCGCGGCAAAGGCCTTGCCCGTGGGTTGCGTGTTCATGCCGCCACCGGTGGTTTCGATGTCGACATAACAGCGGTAGCCGCTGGTGTGGTTCATCAACTGCCGCAATGTGGGCACGCCCAGCAAGCTGGGCAACTCGGGCAGGTAGCGCGTCACCGGCGCATCGGCGTCGAGCTTGCCTTCTTCGGCCAGCAGCAGGATGGCCAGGCAAGTGAAGTGCTTGGTGACCGAGCCGATGCGCATGCGCGTAGCCGGCGTGTTGGCCACCGCATGTTCGATGCTGGCCAGGCCGAAGCCACGGCGGTAGACCGTCTTGCCCTTGAGCGAAACGCCGACAACCAGTCCTGGTGCGTCGCTTCGGTTGACACTGGCGAAAAGCTCGTCCAGCGCGGCCATGGTTGTCTTCGCTGGGGCCATTGGGGCCATTGGGGTCGCTGAGGGCGTTGATGTCTTGCGCTTCTTGGTCGTAGCCAAACCGCTCTCCTGTGTTTGCTTGGTGGGGGCGTTCAGTCCGGTTGGCGCACGAACTGCAGGCGTCTGGCCCGGCCCGAACTCACGCGGAAGCTTTCAACCTGCAAGCCCGGCATTTCCACCGTCAGGGCATGGAAGCCTGGCATCATGGGGTCGAGCGCGGTCAGCCCGAAGGCGGCATCCGAGTAGGGCTGGATGGTAAACGCACGCCCAGCCAGGGTGCCGAAGATGCGCAAGAGGAGTTGCTCGCCCTCGACGGCGATCAGTGCATCGGCATTCAAGTCGTGGCAGCGGTAGCGGCCCATCAAAGGCTGGCTGGCTTCAGCCAACGTGGGGCCTGTCGCCGGCAGCAGCTTGAGGCGCTCGATGTTGCCGGTGTCGGTGACAGCCAACTCCTCAGGCGCACCGCCGTCCGGCCCCGGTGCCAGGTCAGCGACGCGGAACTCGATGGGACCCAGGCCCGCCTCTTCCATCCGAAAGCCGATGACCTCGCCGCGGTCGCGCAGGATCGGGAAGGGCGGCGAGCTCAGGAACGACAGGCCCAGCATGCCGCCCGCATCGCCAAAGCCATACAACATGCCCGAGCTGCCGTGGTAGCGGGCGCCAAACAGGTGTGGGTAGGGCTCGCTCTTGGCCATCGCCACGGCCGTGCCCACCAGATGCTCGCCCAGCAGCGCATCGATGATGTCCCAACCCGCCTGCACCGGGTTGAACATCGCGCCGTTGGTCATCACGATGATGTCCAGCTGATGTGCGGGCACCGTCACCATCTGCGTGCCCACGCCATTGAGCCCACCGCCATGTTGGATGACTTCCACACCGCGGTACAGCTGGCGATTCAGCCCGCAAGCGTAGGGCGTGACCTGCCCGTTGTTGAGCGTGGCCACAGTCAGCATCTGCTGCCAGGTCGCATCGCTGCCGACCAGGTGCTCGGGGCCGCGCAGGTGCGCCAGCCAGCGCAGCATGTCATCGACTGTGGTGACGATGGCCCCGGCGCCACGGTTGTCGTCGATGGGCGTGATGCCGCGCTGCCAGCTGCCGTCCGGCCCCATCGCGTGGAAGGTGGCAATGCCCGGCACGATCATCATGTCGTTGGGCACCGACTGGGTGTCGACCATGCCCAGCGGCTTGAAGATGCGCTCCAGCATGAACTGCTCGAAGCTCTTGCCGCTGGCGCGGGCGATGGCCTCGGACAGCAGTTCATAGCCGCCGTTGTTGTAGAGCTGACTGTCGCCCGGAGCGAAGTTCACGTCGGTCTGGCGAAACTGCATCGCCAGGCCCCAGCCCTTGTCGAGCTTGGCCATGCCGCTGACATAAGCCATGTCCATGAAGCAGCGGTAGCCGCTGGTGTGGGTCATGAACTGGCGCAGCGTTGGCATGCCTTGCAAGGCCGGCAACTCGGGCAGGATCTTGTTGGCCGGCGCGTCCAGGTCCAGCTTGCCTTCTTCGGCCAGCACAAACGCGGCCAGGCAGGTGAAATGCTTGGTGATGGATGCCAGCCGCATGCGGGTGCGCGGCGTGTTGATCACGGCGTGCTCGATGCTGGCCAAGCCGAAACCGCGGCGGTAGAGCAGTTGGCCGTGCTGCGCCACACCCACCACCAAACCGGGACCGTCAGAGCGGTTCACGCTTTCGAAGATTGCATCCAGCGCGGCAACGCCGCTCTTCGGTGGGATCGGGGCCTCGTTCATCGTGTTGGCGGCCGCGTTGGGCGCTGCCTTCTGGGTTGTCATTTCAAGCTTTCGCGGGTTCGGTCATGGTGCTTTCGATCGCGCTGTGCTCTTCGTCTATCAGCTCCACGGCGTGCTTGGTCTTCATATAGTGCTCTTCACAAAGGAACAGCAGCAGCGCACCGACCGCCAGGCAGGGCGCGGCAACGATGGCAGCCGAGAGAATCAGACCATTGGGTAGATGCTTCAACTGGTCGGAGATCAGGCCCACGATCGGTGGCGCCGCGGCACCGCATGCGGAAATCATCACCGCCAAGGCGGCAAACAGGCGTGCCCGCAGAAGCCGTGGAGCCACCGTCTGGATGACGGTCGGGTAGATCATCGTCGCGCCGATCAGCAAGGTGACATACACGCCGTGAATCGTGTACATATGCCAGGCCTGGGTGGCAAAAGTCATGGCCGTGAACGAGAGCGCAGCCCACAGGCTGGATATCCAGAGCACCCGGACGTTCAGCCTCGGGCCGACTCGCGGGCTGAAGTAGCGCAGCCCATAGACGCTGATCAGGAAACCGGCCGCCGTGGCGGCCAGGCCGATGGCTCCGAGCGTGGCACCCAGTTGCTGCGGCGTCTGCATAAAGACCCGCTGGTAGATGACGGCGAGCCAACCGTTCACCGAGGCAAAGCCCAGCATCACGGCCATCAGGCCGGTGATCAGGTAGGTGAAGGTCTGACGGTGCTGCCGCAGGTAAGGCAGCAGCTCCGGCACGACCACCGGGTCGGCTGCTGCTGCCACCATGTCGGGCACCGCCACAGCCGGGTCCGACGGGTCTGCCTTGGCGCGCCGTCGTGCGGCGATGGTCAAGACCAGCAACACCATCAACGGCGCAGGCAAGGCCACGGCAAAGAAGGCAAGCCGCCAGTCGTCGATGCCGGCCATCGACTCAGGCAGATAGGGCCGAACGGCATACATCGCACCGACAATAGCGCCCGTCAGGCCAAGGCCCAGCGCGCTGACGGTGGTGTGCGAGACAGCGAAGATGGAATTCGCCATCTGTCGCCGCTTGGGCTTGAAGAGGTCCGGGATCAGCGAGTTCGTGATCGGCCCCAGCCCCGCCTCGCCCGCGCCGACCAGCGCACTGCCGATGACCAACTGCCAGTAGTTCTGCGACATGCCAGAGCCGACGACGGCCAGGCTCCAGAAAATGATGCAGCCCGCCAGCACCAAGCGGCGGTCGTAGCGATCAGCCAGCCATCCGAGCGGGTAGCTCACGATGCCGACCGTCACCGCAACCGCCGTGCCCTGGAGGAACCCGAGCTGGAAGTCCGACAGGTTCAAAGCCTTGCGGATGGTCTCGGCCTGCAGGGTGAGGACGCCGCGGTCCAGTACGGCGAACAACATCACCAGGGTCAGGACCCCCAGCGACCACCAGGCCGCGCGCTCGGAAACGCTGGTGGCGCTCGGGGCGATGGTCGAAGGTTCGCTCATCGCCGCCGCTTTAGAACGACGAGTTCAGGTTCAAGCCCACCGTGCGCGGCGTGATGACCTGCATATAGGTGCGCCCAGCTGCCTGCAACGATTCGCCGGTGTGTGCGCCCATCAGCCCGCGCTTGTCGGTGAGGTTGCGCACGTACAGACCGAGGTCGAAACGTCCCAGCTTGACACCGCCTGACAGGTCCAGACGGGTATAAGCCGGCAGCACATAGTTCGGCGACTTCGTGGAGGTCGGAAAGCTCGAATTGCGGTCGCCTTGGTATGCCACGCTGAGACCTGCAAAGGCGGAGTTGCCCGCCAATTCGAAGGCGTAGCGCGAGGTGATGGTGAAGGCCGTCTTGGGCGAGTTCGGCAGACGATCCCCGGCCTTGCCGCCCAATCCTGGCGAGTCGGTCAGCAACTGGGGGTCCATCAGCGACAGCGCCGCACCCAGGCTCAAGCCATTCAACGGGCGCAGGCTGACGGAAGCCTCGATGCCGCGGATGCGGGCCTTGCCCAGGTTGGTGGTGTACCCCTGGACGGGGCCCTGGACGAATTGCTGCAAGTCCTTCCACTCCGTGTCGAAAACAGCCACTTCGGCCGTGGCCTTGGCCTGCGGGAAGCTGGCCTTCCAGCCTGCTTCGTAGGTCCAGACACTGTCGGTGTTGTAGCTGTCTGGTGTGCCGGGCACCGGTACGCCCTTGACGTCCAAAGCCCCTGAATTGGCGCCGCCCGGGCGGTAGCCGCTCGCGGCACGCGCGTACACATTGCTGTCGGACGTCAGCCGGTACTTGGCCGTCAACAGGTAGGTCGTCGGCTGTTCGTTGAAGGTGATGATCTTGGTCGCTGCGCCGGCCTGCTTGACCGTGTCGGTCTGGTCAGTCTTGGACAGGCGCAGCCCCCCCGTGAGGGCTAGAGCGGATGTGGCGTTCCACGTCAAGTTGCCGTACAGGGCCGATTCTTTGCGCTCGCGGATGCCGCTGGTTTCGCCGAATGGAATGTCCTTCCCGCCCATGCCGCCGGTGAGAACTTCGCGTGAGTTCTGCTCATTCTTGTCAAAGTAGAGCCCGGCCAGCCATTCGAAGGTGCCAGCAGTCTGCGAAACCAGCCTGAACTCCTGGCTCGACTTGCTGCCGCTTTCGATGCTGTCGGACTTTGCACTGTCCAGGCCGTAGGCGCCGGCCAGCGAGCCGAAGTCGGTGGTCAGCGTGTCGCTGGACTTCTGCGACGAGGAGATGGCCGTCAGCTTCGCAAAGCCCAGGTCGTAATCGACCGCCGCCGAGTAGACGTCGCGCTGGTCGTGGCGCGGCTCTCCGATGCTGAGCACGGTGTAGTCAAGATCACCGGCCATCGGCGCGCGGGTGGCGAATTTGTAGACCACCCGGCTATTGCCGTCGGCATTGATGGTTTGTGTCAAAGCCGTGAGCTTGATGCTTAGCTTTGGCGTCGGCGTCACCAGCAGGCTGACGCGGCCGCCCTGGGACTCCTTGCTGTTGACCCCCACCTTGTTCACGCGCCCGCTGGCGTTGACCCAGCCCGCGTCCTTGGTGCCGAACGCTGCCACCCGCAGGGCGGCGAAGTCCTTGCTCAGCGGCACGTTGATGACCGCAGTCGCCTGGGAGTTCGTGCCGTCTCCATGTTGCGTCTGCGACAAGCCCAAGCCCACCTTGCCGGACAACTCTTGGGTATCCGCTTCATTGCTGATGTACTTGATGACGCCGCCCATGGCGGAGGCGCCGTACAGTGTGCCTTGTGGGCCACGCAAGATCTCGAAGCGCGCGAGATCCAGCAGGCTGAAGTCGAAGTTAACCCCCGGCGCGATCGGCGTGTCGTCGAGATAGACCGAGACCGGCGAATTGCTGTCGATGCCCGCTGTGAGGCCGCGGATGATGATGTTGCCGCAGCTGTCGCAGACGTTGGCGTTCTGCAACACGACCCCCGGCACCGCAGCCAGATAGTCATTCAGAGTCTTGGCCCCCTCGGCTTGGAGACGCTCAGCGTCAACCGAAGCCATGGACAGGGGAACTTCCCGGATCAATTCGCGGCGGCGCGTCGCCGAAACCGTGACAGTATTCAGCGTGACGACACCCTGGCTCTTGGCCTCGCTGGCTGTCTTGTCGGCCGCTTTGGCCGCCTCCGCAGCAACTTGCTCACTGCTTTGGGCGTAGGCTACATTGATCGCTGCCGAAACCAGACTCATCGCAAGCCAGGGAGCAGCATGGCGTGAAATCATCTTGAGTCTTCCCATCTTGGGCGTTCGCTTGAATTCGTTCATCGGGACATCCTCTTTGACTTTGAACAGTCGTAGTTTGTGGGTGAATCAGCTTGAGGCATGACCCACCATCGGCGGTCAAAGCGGTCAAGCATCAGGCCCAAAGCCTGACCGACGAACGGTACTTTCAAGTCGGCCGTAAGGCTTTCGGCTGCACAACAAAAACTTATGCGAGTTCACCGAACCATTGCTTCTTTCGAAAAAGCCTCATGACAACCCCTAAGGGTTTGCCTGAGTGACCAACTTTGGCCTTACTGCCCCAACGAAACTTTGATGGGAGCGCGGTGCCGCATGTACTCGCGGGGCGACATGCCCAGGTGGCCGGAGAAGGCTGCGGCAAAGTTGCTTTGGTGTGCGTAGCCGACCCGTTCGGCCACCTCGGCCACGCTCAGTTTTCCTTCCAGCAGCAGTTGCTGCGCCTCTCGCATGCGTCGTTCCAGGCAGTATCCGGCCATGGTGATGCCAAAGGCCGCCTTGAAGGCGGCCTGAAGCTTGTTGGGATTGGCGCCAAGCTCGTGTGCCAATTCATTGAACAGAGGCGGATCTCGGTATTGGCTGGTCAAACGTTCATGTGCCAGCTGAGCCAGGTCGACGGCACGCCAGCCCAAGGGTGTTTTTCGGGCCGGCATGCCGGCCGGCCCCGACCGTTCCACGGCCGGCGTGCGGTGAATCGCGTCGATCATGTAAGCGACCAATTCGGCCATCCGTCCGGCGTACTGCAGCGCGCGCATCTCCCCCTCCAGGGGGCTGTCGATGGTGTCGGCGACGAGGTTGGCGACCCTGTGGTCGAGTGGGAGTGACACCACCCGCCCGAATGCCGCCGTGCCGGCCAGGGCATCCTGGATCTCCGGGGGGAGGTCGTCCCTTTGCAGGCCGTAGGCATCGGCCAAGGCTGAAGATCGGAAGATGCCATTGACCCCCTGTTGCCGCACGCCGCCTTTGCCATCGACGGTGATTTGCATGCCCTTGGGCATGCACACCAGGGTGAGCTCGGGCCGATTGAAGATGATGGGTGGGGACGTTGCCTCCTTGAACAGGACGTCGCAGCTTAGCGAAGCGCGCAGCAGAATCAGCGGTTCGTCGGCCAGATAGACGCGCCGCCGCAAGGCGGGCAGCACAAAGTTGTTCACATCGATCTCGACGCCGTTGTCGTAGCGCACCACATCGGCAACGCCAGTGCCGCCGACGACGTTCAGGTGCATGCGGACGCCTTGGCGGGAAAAACGCGTCAACAGGCCACTGCCCTCGCCGCTTCGAAAGGCTTCGGATTCGAAGCCCAGATCAAAGCGGGAATCCGAGGTTCTGGTGGGCTTTTCTTCATGCATGGCCCACCAATTGGCGGGCTCGGGCGGCATCGTTCGGTCGTTTCCCATTTGGTGAACTTCCATAAATAAAACTCTGTTAATGCTAACCGAGCGTCAGAGGGCAAGTCTAGAGTCCTTTGATCGAAAATCACCGATTAACCCGAATGAGCGAACAGCCTGCCCGATCCAACTCGCCAGTCAGCTCTTTAAGTGTGCTGGAGAGCGCCAGCAGCGGTGCCATCCTGCCACCGCCGGAGCCGATGCCCCTGCCGGACCACCGCACGCGGCTGCCGATGCGCGACGGCGTGCGTTTGGATACCTATGTCTGGCTGCCAGACTCCGCGATTGCCACCAAGCAGCAAGTGCCTTGCATCTTGCTGAGGACGCCGTACAAGGAGTCAGTCATGGGATTCCGGCGGCTGGGCGTACTGCGCTACGTCGATGCCGGCTACGCAGTCGTGATCCAACAGATCCGAGGCGTCGGACAGAGCGAAGGTCGTTTCACCTTCAATGCCCCGCATGACCGTAGCGATGGCTATGACACCGTGGAATGGATCGCTGCTCAAGACTGGTGCAGCGGTGCTGTGGGCATGGATGGCAGCAGCTATGTTGGCATGACACAGTTGACTGCCGCCAGCGAGCAGCCGCCCCACTTGCGCTGCATCGTGCCGGCCGTGCCCTGCGTCGACTTCTTCCGCGAGGTGCCGTACCGCGGCGGCGTGTTCTCGCGGCAGCACACCATCAATTGGACTCGACTCCTGCAAATTGAGTCATTGAACGAGCTGAAATCAGGGTTCTCTGGCACCATGCCGGCCTTGTCTCAACCAGAGGTTCTGCAGCGCTTGCTATCCCGTCCGGCCCTTGACGCTGCGGATGGCGAGCTCATCGGCGATTTTCTCGGTCATTACCGCGACGCGCTGGAACATCCGACTTTTGACGAGTGGTTTCAGGCCCGTACCTTGTCGCCGGCTGACTATGCCCGCATCGACATTCCGACCCTGGTGGTCAATGGCAACTTTGACCTCGCCATCGGCGCCATGAACTTGTGGCGCCAGTTGGAGGCGAACCTGCCAGGCGCCGAGCATCGCCGTTTGCTGGTCGGCCCCTGGGATCACGGGCAGTGCTATGCCGGGGGTACCGCCAGCTATGGCCCGTACACGATGGGTGACCATTCGGTGGTCGATCTCGTCGCCTTGCGGCTGGCCTTTTTCGACCAGCACCTTAAGCGGCAAGGCTCAGGCCCCGATCTCGGTGGGCGCGTCACGGCCTTCATCACCGGCGCCAACGAATGGCGTCATTTCGACAGCTATCCGCCGGTCGGCGTGATTCCCCTGCACCTGTACCTGTCCAGCGGTGGGCGCGCCAACTCGGCGCGCGGCGACGGTCGCTTGCTGCGCGAGCCGCCAGCCGGCGCGCAGCCGCCAGACTGTTTCGTCGACGACCCGACCCTGCCTTTCGTACCGGCCCTGGCTTCTGCCCTTGAAGCGTCCGTTTTGCTGGATCTGCGCGAGCGCGAGCGTGACTTCGAGACGCTGGTCTATGACAGTGGTGCGCTGACCGAGCCGCTGACCCTGTTTGGTGAAGGCGAGGTCGACATATTTGTCGCAGTCGACGCGCCGGACGCCGACCTCATGCTTTGGCTGGCCGAGCGCCGCGCCGATGGCAAGACCGTCAAGCTGGCCACAGGTCAACTGCGCCTGCGCTATCACGGCGGTTTTGACGCCGAGCGCCTGCTGACGCCGGGCGAGGTGGTCAAGGTGACGATTCCGCTGACCTATGTGGGCCATCGCATCCCGGCTGGCAGTCATCTGCGCCTGTTGGTCAGCGGATCCAATTTCCCCTCGGCCGACCCCAATCCCCATACCGGCGAGCCGATCGCGACCGCGGTCGCGATGCGCAGCGCCGTGCAAACGATCTTCCATGACTCCGCTAGACTCTCGCGCTTGGTCCTGCCGGTATTGCCATGACGAGTGCGTTTGATGTGATTGTTCTGGGTGCCGGTATGGCCGGAGCCTCGATGGCTGCCGAGCTGGCGCCGCATCGCCGTGTGCTGCTGCTGGAGATCGAAGACCAAGCCGGCCGACACGCCACCGGGCGCTCCGCTGCCATGTTCTTCGAAGGTTATGGCAATCAGACCGTGCGGGCGCTGACGCGGGCGAGCCGGGCTTTTCTCGAACGACCACCTCAGGGCTTTTCTGAGACACCGCTGATGACACCGCGAGCGGCCATGCTGGTGGCCGACGCCGAAGGCGCTCCGCGCCTCGATGCCCAACTTGGCGACTCGGCCTCGGCCTGGCGGCGGATTACGGTCGAGCAAGCCCTGGCTCTGGTGCCCATCTTGCGGCCGGAGTGGCTGGCGGCGGCGGCCTTGGACGAATCGGGTTGCGATATGGAGGTTGCGGCCATCCATCAAGGCTTTTTGCGCCTGGCCCGCCAGGCCGGCGCCCAGTTGGTGTTGGGTGCCGGTGAGCTGAACATCAGCCGCATCGATGGGCAGTGGCAGGTCCAGTCCCGGGCCGGTGCGTTCAGCGCGCCAGTGCTGGTCAATGCCACCGGGGCTTGGGCTGATCAGGTCGCGCGGCAGGCAGGGGTGCAACCGGTGGGGCTGCAGCCGATGCGGCGCACGGTCGTCACCCTGCCGGTGCCGGAGGGCATGGACAGCCGCCAATGGCCGATGGTGGTGGATGTGGATGAGACCGTGTACTTCAAGCCCGATGCCGGTCAGTTGCTGCTATCGCCGGCCAATGAGGACCCGATGGACCCCTGCGATGTCGCGCCTGAAGAACTGGATGTGGCGATCGCGGTGGACCGCTTTGAAACCCTCACCACGGTGCCGGTGCGGCGCCTGAATCACCGCTGGGCCGGATTGCGCAGCTTTGTTGCCGATCGCTCACCGGTGGCCGGTTTCGACCCCGATATGCCGGGCTTTTTCTGGCTGGCCGGGCAGGGCGGTTACGGCATCCAGATGGCCCCCGCACTGGCGCGGGCTGCTGCTGCGCTCTTGCTTGGTCAGGATCTTCCGGCGGACATCGCCGCGCAGGGGGTGAGGGCTGAAGATATTGCCCCGGGCCGCCTGGCTTTGCGTCAGGCCAAGACCTGACATTCGATGGACCACTGATTCACCCCATAAGGCTCACATGACTGACAAGACCGTCCAAAGACTGAACGAACTGGGCATTCAACTGCCACCGGCCCTGACGCCCATCGCCAATTTCCTGCCGGTCACCATTGCCGGCAACATGGCTTACGTGTCCGGTCAGATTGCCGTGCTCAATGGCGCGATTCAGCACCTCGGTTTATTGGGGCAGGACGTGTCCATCGAACAGGCCCAAGCGGCCGCACGCTTGGCTGCCTTGCATGTGATCAGCCAGCTCAATGTGAGCCTGCATGGTCAGTTGGACCGAGTCAAGCAATGCATGCGTCTGGGTGTATTCGTGGCTGCCACCGCAGATTTCAAGGACCATCCCAAGGTGGCCAACGGCGCGTCAGATGTGTTGGTGGAGATATTCCAGGAACGCGGCAAGCATGCCCGCGCAGCGGTGGGTGTAGCCAGCCTGCCCTTCGGCGCCAGCGTCGAGGTGGATGCCATCTTCGAATTGCTGAGCTGAGGAGACCAGAGCTCAGCCGGGCGTCTGCGCCCGGACGCGGCGGTGAGGCAGGCGCTGACCGGGTCCTGATTGAGCAGTTGGAGCCGCAGGTGCAGCCCTTCTCGGCTTGCTTTAACACCGCCCGCTAGCGCTGAGTATTCTTGGCCGGGCGGTGAGGGTTTCGCGCGATTGAAACTGCGGATTCAGCGCACCCCGCCAAGCACCGCCTGACCGATCTTGAAGAAGACGTCGGTGTTGTCCATCACGCCGGTGAAGAATTTTGCGCCGAGGCCGAAGGCTGACAAGGGAATGTCGGTCGCCGTGTGCACGGCGCTGTCGCCCGGTACCTGGCCGGTCACCATGAAGCCGGTGTTCGCGTTGCGCGAGTTCGGGCCCGCCGGGTAACTGCTCTGCGGTGCGGTGTCGAAGAACGGTTGCTGGCTGTCGCGCGTCGGCGTGGCATGGGACAGCCAGTTCTCGTAGCGGTCGGCATTGGCACCGTAACCGATCAGCATCTTGTAATCGACATCGGTGCTTTGCGGATAGCCATCGGCGGCGATGTCGTACTTGGGAAAGCGTGCGCCCTGGTAAGTGCCGACCAGCTTGTCGCGCAGGTTTTGCACTGTCGGCGCAGCGGTTGCGGCTTGAATCGCGGCCAGCGGTTTGGTCGAGGCACCGATGATCGCGGCCCCCGCGCATTCATGGTCAGCCGTGACGATCACCAGCGTGTCGGGGTGGGTCGCGGCGAAGTCCTTGGCTACCTGGACGGCACGGTCGAACTCGATCACTTCGAGCAACCAGCGGTCGGTGTCCATCAGGTGGGCTTGCTTGTCGATCGAGGCGCCTTCGATCATCGCGACAAAACCCTTTTTGTTGCGCGACAAGAGTTTCAATGCCGCAGCGGCCATTTCGTCGAGCATCGGCTGGTCAGGGAAGCCGTAGTCGTCGACGATGGTCGATACACCTCGGCGCTTGTTGATCTTGTCGAAGGCGACATTCATATTGGAGTAGGAAAACAGACCAAGCAGCTTGTCGGTCTTGCCGCTGGCCATCGCTTCCGTCAACCCGGCGCGGTCGGGTGCATAGGCGAATCCGGCCGACTTGAAATCAGCGATCAGGTCGCGCTGCGGATCCTTGGCGCCAACGGCCGCACCCCAGCCAATGACGAGGTCGCTGGGCAATTGGTAGTCTGACTTGATGTCGCGCTGCGAGCCGTTGAGGGTCTGAGCGCTGCGTGAACCATCGGCCTTCAACGCGCCGGTATTGGGCAAAAACCATTTGCGCCCGCCGCCCATCAGCACGGACAGACCGGTCAATGAGCGGTCGTCGAGGAACTGGTCGACGATGCCAGTGCCATTGCCGCGGTTGGCGGTGTGCACGGCCATGGCGGCCGGTGTCGCGTCAAACACGTCGGACGTTGTGACGATACCCAGCGACTTGCCTTGCGTGCGGTGCAGGTATTCGGCCAGGTATTCAACCCGCGGGTTGTCGAAGGCATCGCTCGTGTCGTCAGGGAACACGCCTTCCTGGTTGTTGTTGGCCTTGTTGCCGGTCACATAGTTGGACATGCCAGGCGCTGAATCGGTGACCAGGCCGTCCAGCGACGAGGTCATCACCATGCCGGTGAAGGGCGCGCTGTCCATTGCCAGCAACTGCTTGGGTTTGCCCTGGGCATAGCCGCGGCCGATGATGCGGGCAGCCGTGCGGTGCGTTGCACCCATGCCGTCGCCGAGCAGGATGATGACGTTCTTGACCTGGCGGCCACCGCGTTCGAGTGCTGCGATTTCAAAATTGCCAAGCGCTTCGATAGTCTGTCCATCGCTCTGTTTGGCCCGGATGCTGAGCTTGTGCAGGCCCGGCTTCAGGTTGGAATAAGCGCGCTGCGTGACCACGGTGGCATTGACACCAGCCGGCAGGCTCAAGCCGCTGCTGACGCTGCTGCTGGTGCCGGGTTTTGATTCGACCGGCTTGCCGTCGACCAAGAACTCGAACGAACTCAAGCTGCTGCCGGCATCGAGGCGAACCGTGGCCTGCAGGTCAAAGCGCTGACCCGGCAAGAAGCGCGCAATGATCGGCGGGTTCGGGTTGCCCGAAGCAAACAGCTCGCTCGGCGGTGTCAGGCGCGAAACCAGCGGTGCTGCACAAGCGCCTGAGGCGAGGCTGGCGAGCAGCAGGGTGGCGGCAATTTGCTTGAATGGATGGCGCTTGTTCATTGGATGGATTGAGTTTGTTGTCGAGGATTGGGCGCGAGGGATTCGAGCTTGCTCATGCGCAAGCGCAGGGCTGATTGGCGGCCGTCTTCTTCAGCTTGAGCGCCGATTTCGAGCCTGCCGGTCACGGCAATCAGGCCGCGCTGGTAAGGCGGCACGGGTCCGGCCGGATCGAAGTGGATGTAAATCGTTGTGGCGGGCAGATCGTCGGCAAAGCGCTCGTCTTCATCGCCGAGGGTGATCGGCAAAGGTGTCAACAGAAACAGGCCGGCGGTCGCATCGGCCTCGTCCTGCTTGACCCGATAACCGAGCAGCCTGACTTGCTGGCCCTGCAATTGCAGCAATCTGGCCGTCGGTTCCAGCCCGAGCGGACCGATCGGCAACTTGAAAAAGTCACGGAACTTCAATTCGGCCGGCGCCTCCTGGGCCAGGGCGGCAGCACCAGCCAGCGCCAGCAGCGCGGCCAGGATTTTTCGCTTTGTGAACGGCATGTCGATCAATAACCTCAGCGCAAGTCGATGCGGAAAAGTTTTGAGAATGCGCGCCTAATGTGTCAAGGCTGTGACGACCCGACCCCGCTGAAGCTGGGTATTTGATGCGGGGAATCAGTCGATGCAGCCGGCCTGACGCCGCTCAGATCAATCCCGCTTGCGGAAAGCCAGCCAACCAGCCAGCACCGTGAAGCTCACGATGATTGCCACGATGACATAAAAGCCATGCGGGTTGTCGGCCAGCGGGATGCCGCCCACATTCATGCCCAACAGGCCGGCCACCATATTGATCGGTAATGCCAGCACGGTCACGATCGTCAGCGTGAACAGGCTGCGATTGGTCTGCTCACCGATCTGGGCGGCGATTTCTTCCTGCAACAGTTTGATTCGCTCCTGCAGTTCCGACAGGTCGCGGATCACCAGCGTGAACTCTTCGGTGGCCTGCCTCAGATCATCCAGGCCTGATGCCGGCACCCAGGGCGGGGGCAGTCGCAGCAATCGAAACAAGGCGCCTGGTTCCGGCGCCAGCAAGCGTTGCAAGCGCACCAGCACTCGGCGCAATTTGCCAAGGTCAGACCGCTTGTGGCTGATGCGCCCGGCCAGCAGGCCATCCTCGATGGCATCGACGCGCAAAGTGGCCTCGCGCACGATTCGCACCAATACATCGCCTTGGTCATGCAGCAGGTGGTTCAGGAATTCGACCGACGAGTTGAAACAGCAGCCATCTTTGACCGCCTGGCGCAAGCGGTCAATCGAGCGCAGCGGCCGGATTCTTGCGCTGATCGCCATGCGCGGCCCGACATTGACCCAGAGGCTTTCGATTTCGGAAGGGTCGAAAGCGAACTCGAACGCCACATCGTTGACCACCGCCACCAAGGTGTCATTGGCGTCTTCGATGCGGGTCGAACGGGAGCCTGCGTGCAGGGCCTCGAAAAATTCGGGCACGACCGGCAGGTTCTGCTTGATCCAGGCTTCGGCAGCCGCCGTTGCCAGGTTGAAATGCAGCCAGACAAAGCCGTCGCCGGCCGCAGCGTCAGAACGCAGCCATGCCAAGGCTGCGTCCAGATCAAGGGGCACGCCGGCGGCGCTGCCCTTGAACAGGTAACCGCAAATCAGGCCGTTCTTGTCTGAGCCGTATTGGGCAATCATTGCTGTGGCCCGGGTTGTGTTGCGTGAGTCATTTCGTCTATATCCAGTAACCCAAGTTGCCTGTGGTCGACTGGCCGCTTATTGAACGACAGCAAACAACTTTCTGACGTCAGGGCTGCGAGTTTAGCCCTCGTGGCCGAGGGCCCGCTAACCCGCCGGCGCAGCGGCCCTGCCGGGTCCACCAAGACCTCAGTGCCGAGAATTGGCCATGTCAGAAGCGTGACATTTTCACGAATTTTTGATGACGTTGCGCCAAAGCTCGGACGAGTCGATCTGTGACGCTTTGTCACACCCTTGTTGCCTGGGTTTGTGAAACTTTGTCGGTCAGTCATTTGACTGTAAATCTCTTCACTTCAAAGGCTTAGCAATGTCACGCCATCTCAAGTATTCCGTTCTTGCGACTGCAGTCGCAGCCTCCCTCGCGGGCCTAGTTTCTGCCCCGGCATTTGCCCAATCCGCTGATGCCGAAACAACATCGCTCGAGCGGGTCTCGATCACCATTGGCCGCGGTCAACTGCGCTCGGTCCAAGGCGTCAATTCGGCAGACTTCGAAGCCGCAACACCGGGCACCAGCCCGCTTGTGACAGTCTCACGTCTGCCTGGCGTGAACTTCCAATCGGCCGACCCCCTGGGGGCCTATGAGTGGTCGACGCGCTTCACCGTCCGCGCTTTTTCGCAGAACCAACTCGGTTTCACGCTCGATGATGTGCCGCTTGGCGACATGTCCTATGGCAACTCGAACGGCCTGCATATCAGCCGTGCGATTTCCTCCGAGAATGTCGGCCGCGCCGCGCTCTCGCAAGGCAGCGGCTCGTTGGAAACTGCTTCGAGCAGCAACCTCGGCGGGACCCTGCAGTTTTACTCGGCTGATCCGTTGAAGAAATTCGGCCTGCAGGCAGCGCAGACGATCGGCAGCAATTCCGATCGCCGCACCTTCTTGCGCGTCGACAGTGGGTCGACTCAGCTGGGCGAGTTCTTCCTCAGCTACACGAACCAGAACGCCGAAAAGTGGAAGGGCCAGGGCGAGCAGCGTTCCGAGCAGGTGAACTTCAAGTTCGTCAAGCAGTTCGGCGATAGCCGCCTGTCAGCCTTCGTCAATACCTCCAAGCGCCAGGAAATTGATTACCAGGACATGTCGCTGGAAATGATCAAGCGCCTGGGCAATCAGTGGGACAACACCTTCCCGGATTTCGGTGCAGCGTTGAAGTACGCCAACACCGTCTGCGGCAACGTGATCAAGACGGTACAAACGCCATACAACGCGACTTGCGACGATGCTTATTACGCCGGCTCCGGTTTGCGCAATGACACCTTGTCAGGTGTGACACTGGACGCCAAGCTGGCCGAGAATTTGCGCCTCAAGACCACCGTCTATAGCCACAGCAATGAGGGCCGAGGTCTCTGGTATTCGCCTTACACGGCCTCGCCCGATGGCACGCCAATTGCCTTGCGCACGACTGAATATGCGATCGATCGCAGTGGTGTCGTCGCCACTATGGAATATGAAATCGGCAGCCATGTGATCAAAGCCGGCCTCTGGCATGAGGGCAACAACTTTGACCAGGCGCGTCGCTTCTACGCGACCAGCCCGAACAATGTGCCAAGCCCTTATCTGTTCCCGAGCAATCCGTTCTTCACCCAGTGGCAGTACGCGTTCAACACCAAGACCGACCAGTTCTCCTTGGCTGACACTTTTGCGGTGTCCAAGGATCTGAGCGTCGGCTTCGGCTTCAAGTCGCTGCGCGCCACGATCGAAGGCAAGCTGCTGGTGGGTGCCGACAAGCCGAACGACAGCATCACCGCCAGCAACGGCTTCTTGCCGCAAATCGGTGCCAATTACCAGTTGTCCAAGACCGACGAGTTGTTCGCTGCGGCTTCACGCAATATGCGTGCTTTCCAGGGCGCAGCAACTGGCGCCACGCCATTTGCCACCACGGCGGCCGGCTTTGCCGCGATCAAGAACACGCTCAAGCCCGAAACGGCCGACACGGTTGAAGGCGGCTGGCGCACCCAGACGAGCCAGTACCAAGGCTCGCTGACCGCCTATGTTGTCAACTTCAAGAACCGCCAACTCGGCACCCAGTCCGGCGCCGGCATCCAGGGCAATCCGACGATTTTGTCGAATGTGGGTGGCGTCCGTTCGATGGGTCTGGAAGCTGCGTTGTCGCTGCGACTGGCCAAGGTCTTCACCTGGTACAACAGCCTGAGCCTGGGCAATTCGACCTATAGCGACAACGTCGTCAGCGACGGTGTGGCTGTGGCCACTTCGGGCAAGACGGTGACGGATGCGCCGGAACAGATGTTCAAGTCAAGCCTGGGCTATGACAACGGCACACTGTTCGGCAATCTGGGCCTGGACTATATGTCCAAGCGCTATTACACCTACCTCAATGACGGCTCGGTGCCCGAGCGCACCCTGTTCAATTTGAGCGGTGGCATGCGTACCAAGGCAGTGGGCGGTTTGTCCGAGGCGACCGTGCAGTTCGGCATTTCCAACCTGTTCGACAAGAAGTACATCTCGACGATTGGCTCGAATGGCTTCCAGAACAGCGACACGACCGGCACCGCGCAGACCTTGCTGGTGGGCGCTCCGCGTCAATTGTTCGTGACGATCAGCGGCAAGCTGTAATCGCGAACGCCGGCACCGGGAAACTGGTGCCGGCTTTTTGTCTGATCATTCTCGAAAATTTACATGCCCAATCTTTCGCAGCGAGGCAGCCGTCGCCGCAGCCTTTTGCTGGCTGGTTCGATGACGCCTATGCTGGTGAATACGCCAGTTTTTGCCCGCGCGCAGTCGCGTCAGCCCGGGGTCAAGACCGAGCCCGCAGCCAGTTCCCTGCGCATTGCCTTCGGTTCCTGCGCGGACCAGCGTAAGCCACAGCCGATCTGGGCCACGGTCGCGGCCGCCCGGCCCGATCTTTTCTTGTTTCTCGGTGACAACCTCTACGTTGACGCCCGCGATGAAGTGACATTTCGCCAACGCTATGCCGAATTTCGAAACGTTCAGGCGCTGCAGGAATTTCGTCAAAAGACGCCGCATCTGGCAGTCTGGGATGACCATGATTTCGGTGATGACGATGTTGGTCGCGAGTATGAGTTGAAGGCCTTGTCGCAGCAAATGTTCTGCGACGAATGGGCCGAACCGGTCGACTCGCCGCGGCGCACGCGCAGCGGCGTCTACGAAGCCTACCGGATCGATTCAGCTGGCCGCAGCGTGCAGATCCTGATGCTCGACCTGCGCTTCAACCGCACGCCCTTGCGCGCTGACCCGACGCAGCAAAAAGGCTATGGCGCCATGGTCATGCAGGCCAAACTCAGCGGCAAGCCGATGACGGGTTGGTATTTGCCGAATCCGGACCCCCAGGCGACGCTGCTCGGCGAGGAGCAGTGGGCCTGGCTGGCGCAGCGCCTGGCTGAACCGGCCGATCTGCGCATCATCGGCTCCAGCGTCCAATTTGCCGCAGACGGCACCGGCTGGGAAGGCTGGGCCAATTTTCCCTTGGAGCGCGAACGCCTGACCCGCCTGATCAGCGCCCAGCGCGCCAACGGCGTCGTCTTCATCAGCGGCGATATGCATTACGGCGAACTTTCAAGCTGGCCGGTCAAAGGCGGTTACCCGCTGTGGGACCTCACTTCCAGCGGCTTGACCGAAGTCTGGAATATTCCGACGCCGAACCGCCAGCGTGAATCGGTGGTCGTCGCCGAAATCAATTTCGGTCTGCTCGAGATCATTTGGGCCGATGCTGGCGGCAGCCTCACGATGTCGATCGTCAACAAGGCCGGCAAGACAAAGCTGAGCAAGTTGCTGAACATCGATCAATTGCAGTTCACCAAGGTCTGAGTCAATGAAACGTTACCTGATGGGCGGCTTGGCCGCATTCGCCGGCTTTGCCGCCATGGCACAGCCAAGCAGCTTGAAAACGCTGGAAAGTGCCGCGCGCGCTGAAGGCAAGGTCGTCAGCGTGGGCATGCCAGATGGCTGGGCCAACTGGCGCGCAACCTGGGCTGATATGAAGCGAATCTATGGCATCGACCATGTCGACAGTGATATGAGCAGCGCCGAGGAAATTGCCAAGATGGAAGCCGAACGCAACAATGCCAGCGTCGACATCGGTGATGTCGGTTTCGAGTTTGGCGCCATTGCCAAGGCGCGTGGTGTCACGCAGGCCTACAAGCCTGGCAACTGGTCACAGATTCCCGCCTGGGCCAAAGACCCCGATGGTCATTGGGCGGTGGCCTATACCGGCACGATCGCATTTGCAGTCAACAGCAAGCGCTTGCCGAACCCTCCGCGCAGCTGGAAAGCGCTGTTCGAAGGCCAGGCACAGGGCGCGTACCGGGTCATGATTGGCGAGGTGGGCCGTGCTGCGCAGGCTAACGCAGCGGTGCTGGCCGCAGCGATTGCGCTGGGCGGCAGTGAGACTCAGCTGAAGCCGGCCTTGAATCAGTTTGCGAAAATTGCCAAGCAGCAGCGCCTGATCCTGACCAACCCTTCGCCGGCCCTGATGGAGCGCGGCGAAGCCGATGTGTTCGTGCTGTATGACTTCAACGCACTGTCCTTCCGCGAGAAGATTCCGAACGGCGCAGACTATCAAATCCTGATTCCGTCAGACGGTTCGGTGACCAGCGGCTACACGACGATCATCAACAAATTCGCGCCGCATCCGGCCGCTGCAATGCTGACGCGCGAATACATTTTCAGCGACGCCGGCCAGATCAATCTGGCGCGCGGCAATGCGCGGCCGGTGCGCATCGATTCGATCAAGCTGCCCGCCGATGTGGCCGCCAAGTTGATCGACAGCGCCCAGTACAAGAACACGCGGGCAGTCAATCCGTCGCTGTGGGCCGATGAGGTCAAGAAGCTGCCGCGGGCCTGGCAAAAAGATGTTATCGGAGCCGCTTCGTGAACAAGCTGACAGCAGGAAAGAAGCTGGTGCTGATTCTGGCCGATGGCTTGCGCGCCGAGATTGCCCGCAATTACATGGGTTATTTGCAAGCCATCAATGAAGCCGGACGGGCGCAATGGCGCAGCCTCATCTGCGAGTTGCCAAGCCTGTCGCGCCCGCTGTACGCGACGCTGATCAATGGCCAGACTCCGCTCGATCACGGCATCGTCAGCAACGCACAGGCCGGTCAGCGCTGCGGCAGCACGGTATTTGACGATTTGGCTGCAGCCGGTGGCAGTTCGGCAGTCGCTGCCTACCACTGGTTTTTTGAACTGTTGTCGGGGCAGCGCTTCGAGCCCGCCCGCCATCGCCATGAAGCCTTGCCTGCAGCAGGCGTGCAGGCGGCCAGCTGGTACTTCGAGGACGAATACCCTGACTCACATCTGCTGGCCGATGCCGAGCACCTGCGCCGCAGCGTCAACCCCGATCTGCTCTTCATCCATCCGATGGGCCCTGATCATGCCGGGCACCAGTTCGGCGGTGAATCCGTGGCCTACAGCCTATGCGCACGCAAGCTCGACATGATGCTGGCCTTGTTGCTGCCGACCTGGCATGCCGCCGGCTACGACGTGTTGCTGACCAGTGACCATGGCATGCATGCCGACCGGATGCACGGTGGCCCGCTGGCCATCGAGCGCGAAGTGCCGCTGGTCTGGCTGCCATGCACCGGTAACGCGATGGATTGCGTCCTGCCCGACAGTCAACTGGGGCTGCGCAGCTTTGTCGTGCGCCACCTGACAGCCCATTGATGCAGCCATCAAGGCGTGCCTGGCTGCTCGCCACGCCCTTGCTGGTGCTGGTGGCGCTGGCCGTCTTGATGCCCTTCATCTGGCGCAATGGCGGCTTGCTCTGGCAATGCGCCAGCGGCCAGGACTGTGCCGCGCAGGATCTGTTCAGCGACAGCTATTACCTGCTGGCCATGTGGAACACGGTCTGGCTGTCCGCCGCATCCAGCTTGCTCGCGCTGGGCGTCGGCCTGGGTGCGGCGATTGCTGTGGCACAGCGTCCGCAGACCGAGGGTCTGGTGTCGCTGCTGGCCGGCCTGGGCGCAAATTTTTCCGGCGTGCCGCTGGCCGTGGCGCTGACGCTGCTGCTCGGCGCGCAAGGGCTGTTGACTGCCGGTCTGGCCACCATGGGCTTGTCGCTGAACCTGAATCAGAGCGCGGGGTTGCTGCTGGCCTATGTCTGCTTTCAATTGCCCTTGGCGACGCTGCTGCTGCTGGCGCCGGTGCGGCTGCTTGATGCCGGTCTGCTTGACGCCGCAGCGACGCTCGGTGCCACGCCGGCTTTGTTCTGGCGCAGGGTCGGCTTGCCGATGCTGCTGCCGAGCTTGGTCGAGGTCGGCAGCCTGTTATTTGCCAATGCCGCAGCGGCTTACGCCACGCCATTTGCACTGTCGGGCACGGCGGCCAATGTGCTGGCGGTGCGCATCGCCAGCCTGGTCAGCGGCGACATTTTTTCACAGCCTGAGCTGTCGGCTTTGCTGGCCTTGCTGATGTTCGTGATGCTGGTGCTGGTGATCGGTGGTGGGCGCATGCTGGCTGCGCGGCTGAGGCTTGCCTTGTGAGACTGCCACGTCCTTCGACATTGGCGCTTGGCACGATGCTGCTGCTGGCTTGCCTGCCGCCGGCAGTGGTGTTGGTCTATGCGCTGACCGAACGCTGGGACGGCCTGCTGCCGCAAGGGCCGACCTGGCAATGGCTGGCCGAGATCGCGCAGGATCCGCGCAGCCGCAGCGCGGTGGTCAAGACGCTGTGGCTGTCGCTGCAAAGCGCGCTGCTGGCGCTGCTGCTCGGCGGCACGGCCAGCGTGCTGGCTTATCTGAGCTCGCCGCGGCTGAGCCGATGGCTCGACCTGCTGGCCTTGCTGCCCTATGCGATTCCGCCGGTGGTGCTGGCCATCAATGCGCTGGAGCTGTTCGTTGGCCGTTGGGGCGCCTGGCTCGATCTGCAAACGGTCTATGTGCTGCTGGTCACGCCGCTGCTGTTTCCGCTGGTGCACAAGACCCTGGTGGCCGCCTTGCAACAACTCGACGCGGCGCAATTGCTGGAAGCCGGCCGCACGCTCGGCGCCAGTGACGGCTATTTGCTGCGCCGCGTACTTGTGCCCCTGCTGGCGCCGGCACTGCTGGCCGCCTTGCTGCTCAGTTGGATGGGCGCGGCGATGGAATTCGCGATCGCCAACCTGCTGCTTGGCGGGACGGTGGAGATGCTGCAGCCGCTGCTCAACAGCATGCGTGGCGTCAACGGGCATCAATCTGCGGCGCTGATTGTCTTGAGTTTTGCCTTGCTGACATTGTTGGGACTGACGGTACGAGGTTTGTCATGGAAATCGAAGCAGAGTTGATCGTCCGCCAGGCCAGCGCAATGCTCGGCGGGCGCCAGGTATTGCGGGCCGTTGATCTGCGTATTGCCAAGGGCCAGATGCTGGCGCTGCTCGGAGCATCCGGCTGTGGCAAGACGACCTTGCTGCGCGCCATTGCCGGCCTGACTGATCTGGATGGTGGGCAGGTGCTGATCGGCGGACGCGATGTCACCGGCCTGGCCGCCCGCGAGCGCGGCATCGGCGTGGTGTTCCAGCATTACGCGCTGTTCCCGAATTTGTCGGTGCTCGAAAACGTGAAATTCGGCTTGCTGGCCAGCGGCCAGACCGACGCAATGGCTGGCGCGAGGGCGCGCGAGCTTCTGGAACTGGTCGAACTGGAAACCCATGCGGCCAAACTACCGACCCAACTCTCGGGCGGCCAGCGCCAACGCGTTGCCTTGGCGCGCGCGCTGGCCCGCAAACCTTCCTTGTTGCTGCTTGACGAGCCTTTCTCTGCGCTCGACGAATCGTTCCGTCTGCCGCTGCGGCGCTCGTTCCGGCGCCTGCAGCGCGAACTCGGCCAGACCTGTTTGATCGTCACCCATGACCGCGACGAGGCCTATGAATTGGCCGACCAGGTCGCCGTGATGTTCGACGGCCAGGTCGATCAATGCAGTCCACCGCGCCAGTTATGGCAGGCCCCGTCAACCCAGCGGGTGGCTGATTTTCTGGGTGCCTTCAACCGCTTTGATGCGCGCTGCTTGTCAGGCGCGATGCAACGCGAATCAGGCAGTTGGATCGCCCCGATCGAAGCCTTGCAGATCGCCGGCAGCAGCGAAGACTGCCAAGACTGCTGGACGCTCAGCGCCGAACTGCTGGCCTGCCACCCCGGCCAACAGCGTCAGGCAGTGGACTTGCTGACCGCTCAGGGCGAAGCCCTGGTGTTGTGGGCGCCGCAAGCCACCGAGCTGCCACCGGCCGGATCGAAGATGAGCTTGCGCATCCCGATCCATGCCATGCAGTTTTTGCCGGATTGACGAGGCGGCTTCATGCCTTTGTCATATGGATCATCGATGCTGAGCTTCTCTTAATCACGAAGCATCAGCATGGCATCAAATCGTCGCGAATTCATCGGCAAGGCAGCAGCCACCGCTTCAGTGCTTGCCATCGGCAGCACCTTGACCGCCTGCGGCGGCAGCAACAGCGTCACTCCGGCCCAGTTCAGATACGGTGTCGCCAGTGGCGATCCGCTCACCGACCGGGTGATCCTCTGGACCCATGCCAAGATTCTCGATGCGCTGACTGCAGTCGCCTTGACCTGGCAGATCGCCACCGACAGCAATTTCAGCACGGTGGTCAATTCCGGCCGCATCGGCGCTTATGAAGCCACCGGCTTCACCGTCAAGGTCGACGCCATCGGCTTGAGCGCCGGGACGACTTATTACTACCGCTTTCTTGATGATGCCGGAACGGTCTCGTCGATCGGCACCACGCGCACCTTGCCCGCCGCCAGCGTGGCTTCGGTCAAGTTCGCGGTGTTTTCCTGTGCGCTCTATTCAGAAGGCTTCTTCAACACCTATGACGCCGCGGCCAAATCGGACGCGCAATATGCGATCCATCTGGGTGACTACATCTACGAATATGGCTCGGATCCGAAAAAATTCGGCAATACCGATGCCGTGGCGCTCGGTCGGGTGACCAGTCCGGCCAGTGACATCTTCAGCTTGAGCGACTACCGTACCCGTTATGCCACTTATCGTCTGGATGCGAACCTGCAGGCCTTGCACGCCAAGATGCCCTGGATCACGATCTGGGACGACCATGAATTCGCCAACAATGCCTACGTCACCGGGGCTGAAAACCACAACAGCACGACCCAGGGTCCGTGGTTGACCCGCAAAGCGATCGCGGCGCAGGTTTATCACGAGTGGATGCCGATCCGCAGCCCCGATGCGGCCAATCTGCTGAAGATCTACCGCAGCTTCGACTTCGGCAGCCTGTTCAGCTTGCATATGCTCGACACCCGCATTGAAGGTCGAGATCAGCAATATGACAATTTTGGCGATGCGGACGGTGGTATCGGTCGCTATGTCACCGGCCTGAGCAGCGGCAGCGATGCGAGCCGGCGCATGATCAGCACGACCCAGCAGAGCTGGCTGACCAGCGGCCTGACCGCCTCCAAGGCGACCTGGCAGTTGCTTGGCAATCAGGACATCATGGCGCGGATGTGGTTCCCAGCCTCGGTGCTGCAACTGGCGGCCACCGGCGCCGACCCGACCAAGGCAATTGGTGATTACCTGACCGCCAAGGCCACCAAGGCGGCAGCCGGTCCGGCCGCTTTGACCCCGACCCAGACCGCGCTCTTGAACCCCGCTGTGAATCCACGCCTGCCTTACAACCTCGACGCATGGGACGGTTATCCGAGCAATCGCGAGGCGGTGCTGCAAACGGTCAAGGCGCAGGGCAAAAAGCTGGTCGTGCTGTCTGGCGACTCGCACAACGCCTGGTTTTCCAATCTGACGACATTGGCGGGTGAAAAAATTGGTGTCGAGTTTGCCGGTTCTTCCGTCACCGCACCGGGTTTTGAGAGTGCCGGTCTGGGCGGCCTGGCCAGTTCGATGGACGGCAGCGCTGTGGCCAAGGCTTCAGGCTCCGGCCTTGGCCTGGTTGATGACTTGAATTACAGCGACAGCACCCGGCGTGGTTATCTGCTGATGACGGTCAGCGCTGATGCGGTCAAGGGTGAATTTGTCTTCGTCAGCACGGTCAAATCGGCGACCTATACCGCGGCAGTAGGCAAGACCATCACAGTCACCGTTGCCGGCGTCACCACCTACGCCTGACGATTTTTATCGGGATGGACCGGGCGTCATATTCAGGTCATAGGGCGCTGTCAGACTAGGCTCTCTTGAAACCTGCAGATGCGGAGATAGGAAATTCAATCGCCGCACAGCAGGTATGACGCCCCTGACGACGCCCCTGACGCCCCTGGAACGGTTGGCCCATCCGGCATTCCCCTTGGCAGGGCCAACTTCTCACTTGGCTGAGGCGCTTGGCGCGCTGCCAGCACCTACGAGGCGGAGTGGGAGCGGTTGGGCAAGTAGCGCTTATTGCGTGATCAGCTTCAGATCCAGCGCGCGCTCCGCCAGCCAGATGGCTGCCACTGCCATCGTCAGCCATGACCCGACCGGCAGGAACCAGCGCAGGTAAAACCGCGTGGAGCGCAGTGCGTAGGCCAGCGGCAAGAATGCCGCCACGCACACCAGCTGTCCCGCCTCGACGCCCAAGTTGAAGCCGACCAGAGAGAGTGCCAGGGCTTCGGCAGGCAACTGCAGGTCAATCAGCACGCTGGCAAAGCCGAAGCCGTGGATCAGACCGAAGCAGAACGCAAACAGCCACAGCCTGCGCCCGACCACCGGCCAGACGTTATTGGCAGCAGCCAGCACCACCGACAGCGCAACGGTCGACTCTACCCAGCGCGACGGCAGCGTCACCCAGCCCAGCACCGCTGCCGACAGCGTGAGCGAGTGCGCCAGCGTAAATGCAGACACCACCGCCAGCACATGGCCAAACACTGCGCGACGCGATGTTGCCGCTGTCCAGCGGTTTGCCACGCGCAGCAGCACCGCGGGCAGCAGCAGCGAAAACAAAAACAGCAGGTGGTCGAAGCCGGTCCAGATGTGCCACACGCCCTCGGCGCTGTATTGGCGCAGCTGCGCCCACAGCGAAGGTGGCGTTGCCGCAAACGTCTGCTGCGCGCTGCCCGGCGCGAACACCGCGGTTTGTACGCGCGTATCCAGTGTCAGGTTGAGCAGTCCGCGGTGCGTGCTGTCCAGATCGAACAGCAGGCGGTAGTCCAGCCTCAATGGCCCGGTGCTTTGCGCACACTGCCCGTCCAGGTTCAGCACAGCGTAGGCTCCGTCGATATGGTGGTCCACCAGCAGGCTGCTGCTGCGCAAGGCACAGGCGCCGCCCCGCTCCAATGTCAGGTGCTGCAGCACCCAGGCGGCGAGATCGTTCTCGCGCGCGCGCAGCTCCCCCCAGGTAATCTCGCCGTTGCCATCGGCGTCCAGGCTCAGCGCAAAGTCGATATCACGCAGCGCAATATCCCAGTGCCCCTGTACGGCGATGCCCTGCACCTGCAGCGTGAGATAGCTGTCGCTTGCTTTGTGGGCAAGGGCAGGGCCCGGCCATGCTGCTGCGACCCACAGCCATGCCAGCCAGCGAACAACGTTTCGCGTCGTCATGGCGCTGCCCGCGCGCGGCCCAGCGCTGTAACCTGATCGGCCAGGCTGCGCAAGGGCGCGCCCCTAAAGCCGTTTGCCGCGAGCCAAGCCAGCACGGGTTCTGCCGCTTGCGGCTTGCGCGCGGCCAGCGACGCCTCGAGCACGATGCGCGCGTCGCGCGGTTCGCGCTGCACCTCGAAATTGGCCAGGGCCAGACGCAGCGCTGTGGTGGTGTCTTTTTGCACCAGCAGAAAGTAACGCGCCTCTTCGGTCTGGTGGGTGGTGTCGCCGCGCTGCCGTGCCGCATCAAAACGCTCGCCGAGTGTTTGCCCGTGGGCCAGCGCCTGTGGCAGGCCCAGTTGCTGCTCGGCGAGCGCGAGGCGAAGCAGCAAGGTGTCGACTTGTTCCCACGGCGCGAGCAGCGTTACCACGTCACGCCAGCGCGCAGCGTCCAGCAAAAAGTCGGCGCGCGCCGCCAGCAGGTAGGTGTCGTTGCGTCCCAGTGCCAGCGCGCTCTGAAAATGTCGCTCGGCTGCGTCGAGCTGTGCAGCCCAGGTGGCGACTTCGGCCATGCGCGTGAGCAGCCACTGCCGGTTGCCGGGGTCGGTGGTTGCTGCCAGAGCGCGCTGCAGCCGCGCGTCGGCGCCGGCCAGGTCGCCTGTGTACGCCGCCAGCAGTCCGCTGCAGCCCAGCGCCAGCGTCGTGCGGCCGAGGCGCTCCAGGGCCTGGCATTCGTCACCGGCTTGCGCGTAGCGGGCCTGCACCATGAGGATGGCGCCTCGCCACGAATGTGCCTCGGCCAGGTCGGGGTCGAGTGCTAGTGCTGCGGCAAAGTCGTCCAGCCCTTCTGAAAACCCGTGGCGGTATTGCCGCAGTTTGGCGCGCACCAGCAGTGCCTGTGCCGGCAAAGGCGCGCTCAGCTGCTGTAACACCGCATCGGCATAGCCAACATAGCGCGGGTCACCGCGCTCCATCGCCAGCTCGAAGTAGCGGTTGGCCAGGCGTGTCGCAAGGGCTGCGTCTTGTGGTGTCTGGAGATTGGCGCGGCGCAAGGCGGCGAGTTCACGTGCCGTAGTGTCCCCGGCGCGAAACGGCAAACGCTCCAGTACGGTGGCGTCGGACGACGGCAGGAAAGGTGCCGCGTGGGCAACGGCAACGCACACGCCTAGGGCACCCGCCAGCGCAATGCGCTGATACATATGAAACAACCGGTGCAGAAAAGTCATGATCGGGGTAGAGTGCCTCCACGACTATGTTGTCGTGCGGTTCAGTTTACAGATACTTGGAGTGAAACCATGCGCAAGTTGATTTCCGGTCTCGTGATGGCAGTGTTTGCATTTATGTCAGTGGGCGCCTTCGCCATGTCCCACGGCGGCGGCATGACGGACAAGGAAAAGATGGAAAAGATGGAAGCCTGCAAAAAGATGGATGCCAAGGCCGACGACAAGATGAAGGCCGAGTGCAAGAAAATGATGGAAATGAAGGACGAGAAGAAGAAATAAGGTCTGCAGGGGCACACGCCCTTGCACCTGCGGGTGCAAGTCCCGCCGTGAGTTGATCACAACGAACGAAGTGAAGCGCAACTGCACCGTTGCCGGCGTCACCACCTACGCCTGACGATTTTTATCGGGATGGACCGGGCGTCATATTCAGGTCATAGGGCGCTGTCAGACTAGGCACTCATGAAACCTGCAGATGCCTTTTTGCATGCTTTGCATGATCCAAGCGCCGAAGCCGATCAGCATGATCCGGACGGGCTGCGTTTTCGCACCGTCTGGATCTCTGACATCCATTTGGGTACGCCCGGCTGTCAGGCCGAAGCCTTGCTGGATTTTCTGCGCTGCGTCGAATGCGAGCACCTCTATCTGGTCGGCGACATCATCGACGGCTGGCAGCTCAAGCGCAGTTGGTATTGGCCGCAAGCGCACAACGACGTGATTCAAAAGCTCTTGCGCAAGGCGCGCAAGGGCACCAAAGTGGTGTTCATTCCGGGCAATCATGATGAATTCGCGCGCAAGTACCTGACGCACAATTTCGGCGGTGTTGAGGTCGTCAAGGACTGTATCCATGTGACGGCCGACGGCAAGAAGTTGTGGATCACGCATGGCGACTTGTTTGACGGGGTCATCCAGATCGCCAAATGGCTGGCCTATCTGGGCGACACGGCTTATGAGTTCACGCTGAAGCTGAACCGTTATTTGAATTCGCTGCGCGCACGACTGGGCTTGCCTTACTGGAGCTTGTCCAAGTATTTGAAGTTGAAGGTCAAACGTGCCGTCAGCTATGTCAGCGACTTCGAGGGCGCAGTGGCGCGCGAGGCGAGGCACCGCGGTGCTGATGGCGTCGTCTGCGGCCATATTCACCATGCCGAGTTGCGCGACATCGACGGCATCCTCTACGCCAACGACGGTGACTGGGTCGAGAGCCTGACCGCGCTGGTTGAGCATGCTGACGGCCGGCTCGAAATTCTCGACTGGACCGAACATGCAGCCCGCACCGCGCAGGCTCAGAAAGCCTTGACGAATTCTTTGGTGACGGTTGCCGGTTGATCTGACCTCAGCATGGCCTGAGGCCACACATCCGCATCAGACCGACCCTAGTCAGGCGCAATCACGACTGCGCTTGTCAACCCGGCGGACTTTTGCCTGTGGTCCAGCAACGCTTGCCAGCCTGCTTGCAGGTTTTCAGCAGACTGGGTCAGGAAGATGCCGAAGCTCAGTTGCCGGGTTTGGGCCTGCGCGTGAGAGCTGGTAATCATTGCAGAAGCAATACCGAATACGGCGGTGCAGACGGACCACTTGACGACGAAGAGCCGAATTTTCATGGGCAGCTCCTGGGATGCTTGCGCAGAGGTTGCGACTCCTTGCGGGGACTGTGTCGAATGGTCGGGGTCTGGTGGCTTGGCCCCGCGGCATGACGTCCCGCCAAATGAAGGCTTGAAACGCGATGGAGGTCGACGCAATGCACGCCGGTCAGCATTCGCAGCAAGGTTTATTTACCCGATCCTGAGCTGCAAATCAGAGCCGCTAATTCGCGAAATTTGACCTGCGGCGGGAGGTCGCAAAGCGCCAACTGCATCCTGAAGCAATGGCTCAAGTTGCGCCCATCAAGTGCAAGTTCAACTGCAGATTCGCTCATCGGTGGACTCCTTTCACCGATGAGGATCATCTACAGTTGATGTGACAGCATGTTGATGTTTATGTGACAGCTGACCCGCGGCTGCGGGTCAGCAACCGGTCATTTCCCTTTTGGGCGGCCGGTTTTCAGTGGTGGGACATTCTTCAATGCTTTCAACATGGCGGTGTCGCTCAGCGAGGCCAGCAATTGCAGGCCGGCCCGCAGCAACTCGCTCTTTTTGGCTGGGTGTGCAGCTTTCAGCGCGCGCTGCTTTAGCGCATCGATCAAGGCATAGTCGGCGACAGGCATGGTGAAACTGTCGCGCACCAGCTTTGCCTTTACCGGCTTGACCGGCTTGGCGGCTTCAACTGCAACTGCGGCTTTGACCAAGCCCGCAGCCTTGGGCTGTGCCACTTTGCCTGCCAATGGTGCAGTTTTGGGTTTGGCCAGAACAGGTTTGAGCTTCGCCGGCTTGGACGCTTGACTGACCTTGCTTGCAGGTTTCTTGCTCGCAGCAGCGGGTGCTGGCGGCTTGACTGCAACGGCGACCTTGCGGGCCGGCTTGGCTGCGCGAGCCACTGTAGGTGCTGCTTTGACTGGCTTGGTTGGCGCTTTCGGCGGCAACTTGGCAGCCGATTTTGCAACGGGCTTCGCGACTGTTTTGGGTTTGCTTTTGGCGGCCGCCGCAGTTGGCGTGGCAGCGATTGGCAATGCGGCTGGTGCTTTGGCAGGCTTTGGAGCTGCGGCTTTGCTTGGACGTTTCGGTGCCGCGCGCTTGGGGCGAGCTGCACTTGTTGGCGTGGCGACTTTCACAATCGGTGCAGCGACCAGAGCCGAAGCTTCAACGGTTTCGATTTTGGATGGAACGGGTTGTGTGCTGTTCATCTCGATCTCCTGTTGTGGGATAACAGTGTAAATCGTTTATACGGTATTTTGTCAAGTCGCTGGGGGCGACTGATTGGGCAGGTTGAAAGAGGGGCGCGGGGACTGGGGAGCGGGGAGTGGAACTTAGGGTTTATGCTAGGATAAAATCATTGGCACAAATCAATTGGAGACTCAGATGGCCACGATTGCTCAATCCGTTTATCTTGATTCGCAGCCAGGTTTTCTGTGTAAATTGGAAGGCCCGGGGACGGTGCTGGACAACCCTTACGTCTATGACGATGCGGCCAAGGAGCTCAAGGCGATGGCAGGCACCGGCCTGATCGAAATCATGAGCGAGCGGTCGATGCAATACGCGGGCGACCAGCTGATCGGCGAGATCACGTTCAGGCGCCTGAGCTGAGTTCCCGGAGGTGCCCTTTACCTGCCGGCGACAAGGCCCGGCAGGCCGGTTGCCAGCAAGGGCAGCCAGGAAATCACCAGGGTGCAGAGGAAGATCGCCAGCAGCGCAGGCAGCACCGAAACTGCCACATAGCGCAGCGGTTTGCCGAACATCGCCGAAGCAAAATAGATGTTCATGCCGGCCGGTGGGCATAGAAATCCCATCTCCATATTGGCCAGGAAGATGATGCCGAAATGCACCGGGTCGATGCCGTAGCTGACCGCCACCGGCAGCAGCAAGGGCACCAGCACGACGATGGCGGCATAAATTTCCATCAGGGCACCGGCGGCGAACAGGAATATGTTCAACGCCAGCAGGAAGACGAATTTGTTCGGGATCACGCTTTGTGCCCAGACGCTGGCCGCATCCGGAATGCCGGCGTCGATCAGGAAGTTGGTCAGCGCCAGGGCCATGCCCAGGATCAACATCACGCCGCCGATGATCTGTGCGCAATCGGTCAAGGCGCGGCCCAGCAAGCGCCAACTCAATTCCCGATGTGCCAGCGCCTGGGTCAAGACTGCGTAGGCGGCGGTCAGCGCGGCGCTTTCGGTTGGCGTGGTGAAGCCGCCAACCAGTGAGCCGATCGCCACCAACGGTGCCAGCAACTCCCATTTGGCTTGCCAGAGGGTTTGCCCAAGGCTGCCAACTTGGATCGCGCCGGCAGGTGCCGGCGCTGACAGTCCCTTGCGCTGCAGGAAACCACCGAAAACCAGCAGGAAGACCACCATCACGCAGGCGGGCAACAAGCCGGCCAGGAACATCGTGTTGATTGGTACCCGAGCGATGATGGCGTACATGATCAAGGGCACTGAAGGTGCCAGCAGGACGCCCAAGGCACTGGCGCTGGTCAATAAGCTGATGCCGCGCTGCTCGGGATAGCCGGCATTGCGCAACATCGGCAGCAGCAGGCCGCCCAGCGCGAGGATGGTCACGCCGCTGCCGCCAGTGAAAGCGGTGAAGAGAGAGCACAGCACCGCCGACGCAATCACCGTGCCATGCACACCGCTGCCGAACATTGCCAGGAAGACTGCGCTGAGCCGCTGCGCCGCACCGGTGCGGGCAAAGATCAATCCGGCCAGGGTGAAGAGCGGCAGGGCCGGCAGTGAAGGGTTGACGGTGATCTGGTAGTGCGACAAAGCCACCGACGCCAAGGGCAGGCCATCCTGCCAGAACAAGGCCAAAGCCAGGCCGCCGAGCACGGCAAAGATCGGTGCGCCCGCCAAAAGCAAGGCCAGGATGAACAGCCCCGCTGGCAAGATCGGCAATTCCTGGTCAGCTATTGCCACGCCAATGGCAAAGCTGCCAAGCGGCAGCAGAACGCCGAGTCTTTTCCAAATCTCCGAGTCGACACAGCGCGCCGCCAGCTTGGCGCCGAGCAGCAAGAAGCCCAGCGGCATCACCGCCTGTACGGCCCAAACTGGCAGGCCATAAGCCAAGACGTGATTTGCCTGCATTTCAGTGGCGACAAAGCGCCAGCTCGCCAGCGCCAGCAGGCCGCAGATCAGGCTGGCACCGGCATCGGAAAAAGCCTTCAATGCCGATTTGAAGCGCCCACCGGCCATGTCGCCCAGCCCGCTGCCCAGCGAAGTCAGATGCCCATGGCGCTCGGCCGCTATCGCGCCAAACATCGCGAGCAGCAGTCCCAGGTGCTGCACCAGCACGGGTGCATTCGCGATGCCCTGGCCCAGCAGCGGTCTCGCAGCGATTTCCACCAAGGGAATCAGCAGCATCAGCCCCAGCGCAATGATGGCCAGAAATTCATCGGAACGCGCCAGCCAGCGCATGGGTTTGATCGAGTTCATTTGCCGGCGCGAAAGGCCTTCAGATGGGCGAAGACCTCGTCAAAGGTATCGGCTGGAACCATCACGCCGCGGATGCGCGGGTAGAGCTTTTGCGCCAGCTGATCCCATTCATGCATCTGCTCAGCCGTTGGGCGGTTGATCTTCAAGCCGCGCTTGGCCATCGCGTCAACGGCTTCGTTGACTTCCTGTCTGGCCTTGCTGCGCATCTGAATGCCGGCTTTGTCGCTGGCGCTGCGCAGCGCCGCTTGTACCGCGGGCGACATCTCGCCCCAGGCTTTGCTCGTGACGACCAAAGCGCCGACGATCGGCGCCCAGTTGATTTCGAGCATGTTCGGCGCGGTCATGTAGATCTGGCTGGCCAGCGCGAAGTAGGGCGTCGACGGCACGACGTTGATCATGCCGGTCTGGATCGCGGGCAGGATGTCGGAGGTTTCCAGCGGCACCGGTGTGTAGCCCAGGCTTTTCATGATGTCCTGCTGCTCGGATTCAGAGCCCCAGGCAAAGAATTTCATCTTCTTGAAGTCGTCCGGTCGGGTGGCCGGGTCTTTGGAGAAAAAGCGTACCCAGCCGGCGTCACCCCAGGCGAGCACGATGAAGCCCTTGTCGAGGAATTTCTTTTCCATCGCCGGGCGCATTTTTTCGCGCACATAGTCGACTTCGTCCCAGCTCTTGAACAGCAGCGGCAGACTTTGCAATGCGCTGATCGAGGGCTCGATTTCACGCAGGCCGACAACCGACAGCAGCGCGCCCTGCAACTGCCCGATGCGCATGCGCCGCGCTAGCTCGGCCTCGCCGCCCTGGCTGCCATCGGCATAGACCAGGTATTTGGCATTGCCGCCCTGGGCATTGCGCCAGACTTCACCCAGCTCCATCAGCTGGCGGTGGTAAAGCGAATTTTTTGGCGCGACGGTACCGATCCGCAATTGCTTGTCTGCGGCCCAGGCGCTGCCGGTCAGGATCGCGGCCAGCAGGAGCAGGGCAAGGTTCAGTTTTTTCTTCATTGGAGGCCTGATTCAAAAGAGATCGTCAGCGTTGTCGAGCAGCCATTGCGCGCGCTCGCCCATCACTTCGTTTGACAAATTCGGGTGCAGCAAACTCACCGCATGAGCTTGGCGCAGCAGGGCTTCAAAGCCAGCGCGGTCGCCTCCCGGCAAGGCAATGGATTCGGCCTTGGCGACATAGGCGCCGGCATTTTCCCCGCGGCTGAAGGTGATGGCCTGGTCGAAATAGGCCAGCGCCTGGGTCTGCGAACCACCAGGGCGCACTGACTCGAAAGTCCCGATCAAGCTGGCCAACGCGCCCTCACCATGGCCGGGGTCGCGCTGCCAGGCCAGCGTGGCCAGGCGGATCGCCAAAGGCAGGTCGGCGACGATTTCGGGGTCGTCCTTCGAGTTGCTGATGCGGCCGCCCCAAGAGGCGGCGGCCCAGTAGGCCAGACCGATCTGGCGCTGACTCAGCTGCGGCCAGCGGGCTGGGTCGGGGCTCGCCAGCGCGGCCCGAAAGCCCGGCTGCTGGCGCTCGAGCGCGGCCATCGCATGTTGATGCGCGCGCCAGTACAGGCGGGCCGCGCGGACGCGCAACTTTTGCGCAGCCCGCGAGTCCTTGGACTCGATGCGGTCGGCCTCGGCCGAGACAAAGGCAAAGGCATATTGCGTGAAACCTCCCGCCACCGCTTCAGCCAAGGCAAAGCTGTCAGGCGACTGGCTCAAAACCGACTCGGACAGCTTCAGGTAAAACGCCGCGGCCTCCCTGGCCAACTGGGTGTCGGTTTCAGCGCCCTGGTTCTGCTGCGCAAGTTCCTTGGCCGCGCCTTGCACGATCAGCATGCGCGGCGAGCAGGCGCACAGCAGGGTGAGCAGCATCAGCACCAGTCCCTGCCTGGCGCCGTCACTCAGCCTGCCCACAGGCGGGGGCTGAAAGGTTGGCACGGGGTGGGTGGTCGGGGTAGGCAGCAGTCGGGGATTTTTCACGCTCCAACGATAGCTGCGGAATATGAAAAATTGGTGTCCACTTTTGCTCCGCCGACCTGCGCGCTGTGGTTTGCATCAAACAACTGAACCGTCACGCGGTTTTCATCTTTGCCTGTCATGCTGGCGTCTTTCGCAAGGTCAGCCGCCATGCCACCTGGTTTTCAGCGCTTGATTGCGGCGCAATTCTTTTCAGCCTTGGCCGACAACGCGCTGTTGATCGTCACCATCGCTCTATTGCAGGAGCAGGGCTTGCCGGGTTGGTGGGCGCCGCTGCTGAAGTTCTCATTCACCCTGTCCTATGTCCTGCTGGCGCCTTTCGTCGGTCCGCTGGCCGATGCATTCCCCAAGGCAAAGCTGATGGCGTGGATGAATGCAGTCAAGGTGCTGGGCCTGCTGGCCTTGCTGCTCGGTGCCCATCCGATGTTGGCCTTCGGCGTGATCGGATTTGGCGCCGCAGCCTATGCGCCGGCCAAATACGGCTTGATCACCGAGTTGGTGGGTCCGCAGCGCCTGGTGCTGGCCAATGGCTGGCTGGAGGTGTCGGTGGTCGGCGCAGTCTTGCTTGGCACGATGCTGGGCGGCTTGCTGATCAGTCCTTGGCTGCTCGACGCCGCGCTGGTATCGGCAGGCCAGGCTTGGCTGAGTGGCTGGGGCTTGCTCGATGGCTCCAGGCTGGCTCCGGCGATGTTGTCTTTGCTGTTGGTCTATGCGGCGGCGTCCTGGCTGAATACCGGCGTGCCCGACAGTGGCGCCCGCTATGCCGCTTGTCGGCCGCACCCGCTGGCTTTGCTGCGGGATTTCTGGCGTGCCAATTTACTCCTCTGGCGCGACAGAGATGGCGGGCTGTCGCTCGCCGTCACGACGCTGTTCTGGGGTCTGGGCGCAACGCTGCAATTTGCCTTGCTGCGCTGGTCTGCCGAAGTGCTGGATTTGCCTCTGCATCAGGCCAGCTACCTGCAGGCTGCTGTAGCTGTCGGAGTGATTGGCGGGGCCGCCTTGGCAGCCTGGTGGGTGCCGTTGAGCCGGGCCAAGAATATGCTCGGCTACGGTGTCCTGCTGGGGCTGCTGGTTCCGGCCATTGCCAGCACGACTGAACTCCGGTTTGCCTTGCCGCTCTTGATGCTGACCGGTGCAGTCGGTGGTTTGCTGGTGGTGCCGCTGAATGCCTTGCTGCAATATCGTGGCTACCAACTGTTGAGCGCCGGTCGCTCGATTGCCGTTCAGGGCTTCAATGAAAACGCCAGCGTGCTGGGCATGCTCTGCGCCTACGCGATGCTGTCAAGCCTGGGGCTGCCGACTGTCAAGGTGATGTGGGGCTTCGGCCTTTGTATCGCCCTTGCGATGGCTGGGCTGATCTGGCGCGAGCGCAGCAATGCAGCAGGCTTGGCTGCCCGGTCGCCCTGACTTTCAGACTGCGGGCAGCGATCCGGTCGTCACAAAAGATCGACTCGGTACTGCGGCACGCTGGATCACCTGATCGAGCACGCCTTCAAAGCGAGCGGTAACGCTGGCCCAGTCCAGCGCAGACGCTGTCAAGCAAGCGGCAGTCCCCATCTTCCGCCGTCCTGCAGCATCGGCAGCCATGGCTACGGCAGCGTTGACGAAGGCGGCGCTGTCGCCCATCGCCACCAGCCTGCCGTTCTCACCTGATCGGATCAACTGGGCCGCAGCTGCGTAATCGAAGGCCAACAAGGCCAGACCACTGGCCATCGCTTCGGTCGTGACGTTGCCGAAGGTTTCGGTCAGGCTGGGGAAGAGGAAAAGATCGGCCGAGGCATAGTGGGCGCCCAACTCGTCACCGCTGCGCTGCCCGGCAAATATCACCGCCGGGTACCTGGCCTGCATTGCGGCCTGCTCGGGGCCCGAGCCGACCATGACCAGTTTTGCGCGTGGCTGCGTTTTCGAGATCGCTTCAAAGGCCGCCATCAGCACCGCCAGATTTTTCTCGGGTGCGATTCTTCCCACGTGAATGATGCACAAGTCGTCAGCTGCCAGTCCCCATTGTTCGCGCAAGACCTGGCTGCGCTGAAGCGGCGTGAATTGCTGGACGTCGACACCGCGCGACACCACGCTGAGCTGTTTGAAGCCGCTGGCCTCAAGCTCACATTGCAAGGCGGCAGTCGGCACCATCGTGCTGTGCGTGCGGTTATGGAACTTGCGCAGGTAAGCCATGATTGGCTTGTAGAGCCAGCCGATGCCGTAATGACGGCTGTAGGCATGGAAGTTGGTGCGAAAGTCGGAACTGACAGGCAGTTTCAAATGGATTGCCGCTTGCAGCGCCGACCAGCCGAGTGCGCCTTCGGTTGCGATATGCACGATGTCCGGGCGACGCAATGACCAGAGCTGGACCAAGGCACGTTTGGACGGCACACCCATGCGAAGGTTCGGGTAGCGCGGAATTGGCAGGCCGCGCATCAGCACCTCATGGAAGCGCACTGTCTGGCCTGCAGCATCGCTTGCCGCCTGTCTGGGTCGGATCAATTGCACGTCGTGGTTGCGTCGATGCAGACCCTCGACGATGCGCGCCACCGTCATCGCCACCCCGTTGACTTCGGGCGGATAAGTCTCGGTGACAAAGGCGATCCGCAAGGAGCGCTGCGCGGCCACATAGTTATTTACAACGATGTCATCTGGCAGGCTTGTATTCATGGGGCGATCCTGCCAGCCGGATATAACAGTTCGATGACAGCCGCAAAAAATCCATTTGCTCGCCACCGTCACGCAATTTTCACGCAAGCCAGTCACCATCCGGTCACGCAAGCCCCGACCGGCCTGCGGCCCACCACTTCTTGGAAGCGACACAGCCGTGAAAAATCTCCTGCAAACCTTGGCCATCCAGCGTTGGGACGACCACCGCTACTACCACCACAGCCGCATCAACCAGAGCCTGCATTTGCTCAGCGCAATTGCTTTTTTGGTGTCCTACGGACTTTTGTTCGTCGACCCGGCACAGGCCGCTTTGCTGGCCTGGTGTGTCTCGATGACGAGCCGTCAGGCCGGGCATTTCTTCTTCGAGCCGCGCGGCTATGACCATGTCAACCAAGCCACCGACGAGCACAAGGAAGACATCAAGATCGGCTACAACATCCAGCGCAAGATCGTGCTGCTCGCCATCTGGGTGTTGATCCCGCTGCTGCTGTGGCTGCAACCGTCGGTGTTCGGTCTGATCACGCCGGCGACTGACTTGCATGGGCTGATCCATGACGTCGGCATCGCCTGGCTGTCACTGGGAGTCGGCGGTCTGCTGTTTCGTGTGGCTCAACTGTGGATCCAGCAGGATTTGATGACCGGTGCGGCCTGGATGTTCAAGATCCTGACCGACCCCTTCCACGACATCATGCTGTATTACAAGTCGCCCTTGTATCTGCTGCGCGGCGAACTGATCGACCCGATGACGCATGTCGCCGCGCATCCTTCACAGGTCTGATCAGCATTCAAGCCGGGAACTTCTGGCGCAGCATCTCGAGCAGGATGCTGCGCTTGATGGCCTTGTTGCTCAGCGCGGGATCGCTTGTCCACCAGCCCTCGGCCTGCATGACTTTGGCTGCCTGAACAAAGCGCTCCAGAACCGCGGTGAAGTCGGCATCACTGTAGTTCAGGCTGAAGATCAATCGGCCGGTGCCGATCCAACTCAGCGCCAGTCCCTGCTCGCGCAGATAGAACTGCAGCATCCAGTTGTAGCGCGAAGGGGTGGTGTAAAAAACGCTCCAGATCGATTGCATATTGGCCACTTGAATCGGCAGACCGGCGGCTTGCATCGTCTGGTTGAAGCGCGCGGCACGGGCGTTCCAGCGCTCGTCGACGCCTTCATAGATCGCCTTGACTTCAGCGCTTTCGAGACGATCAAGAAAGGCTTTCATCGCCCCCATCACATAGGGATGCGCATTGAATGTGCCGCGGGCAAAGCAGATGTCGGCCGGGCTTTCGTCGCGAAAACGTTTCATCAACTCGCGCCGGCCGCAGACCACACCGACGGGCAGCCCGCCACCCAGGGTCTTGCCGTAAGTGACCATGTCAGCGCGGACGCCGAAATACTCCTGGGCGCCGCCAGCGGCCAGCCTGAAACCGAGAAACACCTCATCAAAAATCAATACGATGCCGCGTTCAGTGCAGACCGCGCGCAGCTTTTTCAACCAGGCGGTGTAAGCGATGCGGTCAAAAGCGGCCCTGCGGCTACTGTCAAGCAAGGCCGTGTCGCCCGGCGCACCTGCATTCGGATGCATCGCTTGCAGCGGGTTGATCAGCACGCAGGCAATGTCCTTGCGGGTGCGCAGCAAATGCAGGCTGCGATCGTCCATGTCCTTCAAGGTATGGGTTTCACGCGGTGGCAAGGGGTTGCCGATGCCGGGCTGCACGTCTTCCCACCAGCCGTGATAAGCGCCGCAAAAGCGCACCAGATGGCTGCGCCGGGTGTGATAGCGCGCCAGCCGCACTGCCTGCATCACCGCTTCGGTGCCCGACATGTGAAACGACACCTCGTCAAGCCCCGAAATTTCCTGCAAGCGTTCGACGTTCTCGACTACGCAGGGATGATAGGCGCCGAGAACCGGGCCGAGTTGGTGGGTCAGGGCAATGCCCTCGTCGACGCATTCGCGGTAGAAGTCGTAACCGAACACATTGACGCCATAGGAGCCGGTCAGGTCGTAGAAATGATTGCCGTCCAGATCCTCGAAGGTCACGCCCGACGAGGACTGCAGGAAGGCGCCGACTTTCAGGTGCTCGCGCAGGTAAGGGCTGTACTGGAAGGGCACGCGGTAGCTGCCGGTGAACTGCAGATCGGAGATTGCCACCCTTGCGCGTGCCGTCATTGCAATGCTCTTGGCGAAGCGTTCGGCAAACAGCGCAGACAGGCGCTCGAAGCCGGCGCGGCGCTGCGCCACGGCCTCGGCCGGCGCGCCATCCGAGTTGAAGAATTTCGCCTCATCGTAGGCATAGCCGGGAATCAGTCGCGCCAGCCGCTTGGCCATGCGCGAATGTCCGGCCAGCGAGCGGTGTTTGGCGCGCGACAGATCGAGCCGCTGTTTGGCTCGGGGCAGGATCAAGGCCAGGGCGGCGATCGCCACGGCGGTAAGTGCAAATGTCTGTTCCATGTGTGGGCCTATCAGGCTGTTTTTTCCCAGATCCCAATATTTAACAGGGCTGCTTGACAGCTTCGTGAAAATGCAAATATTTCGTCGATTTTTTCAGCAAGAGGATTTGAACTTCCTGCTTACCAACCGCATCCCGCGAGCGGCGTTGACGCGCTTCGTCGGTTGGTTCAGCCAGATCCGCCATCCGCTGCTGTGCCGCGTCTCGATTGCCGCCTGGCAGTTGTTCACCGACCTTGATCTGTCAGACGCACGCAAGCAAAAGTTCGATTCGCTGCACGATTGCTTCACCCGCGAATTGAAACCCGGCGCGCGCCTGGTCGACATGAATCCGGGCCTGCTGACCAGTCCCAGCGACGCCATCGTCGGGGCCTGCGGGCGGGTTGAAGGCCAGCAGGTCTTCCAGGCCAAAGGCTTTCCGTATTCAATCCAGGATCTATTCGGATCGACGCAAGATACCAGCGCCTTTCAGGACGGCGTGTTCGTCACTTTGCGCCTGACCTCGGCGATGTACCACCGCTTCCATGCGCCGCATGACTGTGTGGTCGAGCATGTGACCCATATCATCGGCGACTGCTGGAACGTCAACCCGATCGCCTTGGCAAGGGTCGAGCGCTTGTTCTGTCGCAATGAGCGCGCGGTGCTGCGCACCAGGCTGGACAGCGGTCAACAGATTGCACTGGTGCCGGTCGCAGCCATCCTGGTAGCCAGCTTGCGTCTGCATTTCCTCGACCTGCTGCTGCACCGCCGTTACCGCGGCGCCAATGAAATTCCCTGCCAGGCCAGATTCACCAAGGGCGAAGAGATGGGCTGGTTCCAGCATGGTTCGACCATCCTGGTGTTTGCGCCGAAAGGGTTTGAGCTGTGTGCCGGTATCAGCGAAGGCACCCGCATCAAGATGGGGCAGGCTTTGCTGGCCTTGCCCCGCTGAACGCTCAGGCGCTGAATTGGCGGCGGTAGCGCGCCGGCAAGTCGGCGATCCGCATGATCATTGGCAGGTCTGCGGTGTTGAAGTCAGGATCCCAGGCCGGCGCGCCGAGCACGCGGGCGCCGCAGCGCAGATAGCCTCGGATCAGCGGCGGCGGCTCGACGTCGAGGTCATGGCGCAACTCGTTCACCGGCAAGGGCAGGCGCGGGCGTACTTGCCACTCGGCGCTGGCCAGATGGGTCTGCTCGAGCTTTTTCCACAAGCTGGCCGCGTAATGCCCGCCGTCGCGCATGCTGACGCTGGCGCAGCCGATCATCGTGTCGAGCCGGTTGCGCACCATGAACTCGGCCAAGGCCGCCCAGAGCGTGAGGATGGCGCCGCCTGAGCGGTAGTCCGGGTGTACGCAGGATCGGCCCAGCTCGACCATGCTGGCGCGCAGTCCGTGCAGGTTGCCGAGGTCGAACTCGGTCTCGCTGTAAAGCCCGCCGGCGCGAACGGCAGCCTCTGGCGTCAGCACCCGATAAGTGCCGATGACCTTGCCGAGTCGTCCATCGGCTTTGACCTTGCGAACCAGCAAATGCTCGCAGTAGTCATCGAAGACATCGATGTCATGGCCTTTCGGTGAGCCCGCAGGGACGCTCAAGCATGCACCCATCTCTTCGGCAAAAACCAGATAGCGCAGTTTTTGCGCCGCACGCACTTCGTCTTCGTTGCTGGCCCAACTGACGTCAAGGCGAGGCCTTGCTTCGGCTTCAACCTCAAAGCCTGATCGTGGTGCAGGCGCTTTGCCGTTCTGGCTCGGCCGCAAATCAGCGAAAGGCATCGTGGGTATTGGCAAGTCGCGCATGGCCATCCAGGTCGTTGTTGATTGCCGCCATGCTCGTTGTTGACGATGACGCTGCCGTGACGATGGAGTGACGAAATGATGACATTGCGAGGGCTGCGGAGCATTCACGCTGCGGTAGCCGGGCCATCAAGCCACGTCGACTCTCTCCACCTTGGCAGAAAGCTTCTGCCCGCAGCTCATCAGCTCGGCCGGAAATATTTGATCCAGGGCGACAGAATTTGTCACAGCCTTGAAATGCGCTGCGCTCAACATCCGCCATGCCTCGGCTGTTCGGGGCCCTTCATGCAAACCCCTCAGGAGCCTTCGATGACAACCGATCAGTATCAGGAAGTTCACTACACCGCCGCCACCCTGCATCGCGAGGCCGCACATCATTTCGAGCAGGCGGCAAGGCACCACATCGAAGCTGCCAACGCCGACGATGGCGATGATGTGACGATGACCTCGGCCCATGCCTACCTGGCCTACGGCCACCAGTTGCAGGCAGTTCATTGCGCCGAACTGGCCGCTCAAGCCGATGGCTCGATGGACGAAGAATTGCCTGAGCCGATCGAGGGCTGATTCAGCCAATGACCAGCTGGCCGCCTGGTCGGCCGGCTTTTCCCGAGTTTGCTTGTCTGGCCTCTTGTCAGGCCGGGAGCAGGTTTGCCGCCAGATGCAGACCGCTGCCGAGCATCACCAGCAGATGCCAGGCCAGATGCGCGAAACGCAGCTTCGAGCTGAGCAAAAAGATCACTGCACCCACCGTGTATGCGGCACCACCTGCCAGCAGCAGGTTCAGCGCTGGAGCGGAAATCTGCGCGATCCAGGGCATTGCCGAAAGCAGCACCAACCAGCCGATGACGACATAAAGACCGGTGGACAACAGCGGCTGCGTGACCCAGCCCATGCAGGTGATCAGCACACCGAGGCAAGCCAGCGCCCAGACCAGCCCGAGCATGATCAAGGCCTGCGAACCCTGCAGCGCCGGGGCTGCGAAAGCCGAGTAGCTGCCGGCAATGAACAGATAAATGGCGGCACGATCGAGGCGCTCGAAAAGCGCCTTGGCACGGCCCTCAGGCAAGCCATGAAACAAGGCCGACGAAGCGAACATCAGCATCATCGTCAAGGCGAAAGCGCTCAGCGCCGCTTGCTGCCAAAGGTCAGCACCAGGCTTGAGTTGCAGCAAGGCGGGCAAGGCTGCCGCAGCCACGAGGAAGCCGGTGCCATGGCTGATGCTGTTGGCAATTTCCTCCGTGGCAGTTTGCTGACGCGCTGGCGAAGCTGGAATTTGCATCGCACCATCTTCGGCTGCTGATTTGACGCTGGTGTGACAAGCACTGCTCATCCACGCATTGGCCTTGACCGACGAGTACGGCAAAAAAAATCAATTTTCAAACCGGAAAGCTGTGCAACCCCCGCTTTGAGTGGGTAGTCAAGCGTCTGGTTTACCGCGATAGTCTGAACCAGGGACAGTCAAGCCGGAATCAGGGACAGATCATGCATTTCGAACAAGTCGACTTAGGGGAATACAGGATCTATGCCGGGGCGATCGAGCGGCCGCGCCAGTTCGGCTACGTGGCTGCGGTGGTGGTGATGCGCGAGCGCGGCAGGTCGCCTCAGGTAGAGGCTTTTCGCGACGAGAACCTGGCTTCAGGTTATGCCTGGACCTCGCCGGCCGAAGCCTTGCGCTTTGCTGTCAATGCCGGCCGCGATGCTGTGTTGTACCGGGCCGGCGCGGTCGTTTGAATCAATGCTGAGGGGTAGAAGCCGACCCGCTTGGCAGCGGTTGTGTATGGCCTGCCACGACCACCGGTTCGAGTTGCCAGACCGCCACGCCAAAGCTGAGCGCCTTGACCAAGGCCACCAAGGCGAGCAAGAGCACTGCAATCAAGAGCAAGTTGTGCAGCCAATTATCTGAAAAACGATGCAGCGAGCGAATTTTCGGGCTGTCGGGTGGCTGCGCTTGATGCCCTGTGATTCGACCGAACGAATGAATGAATTTCATGGGACCTCCTGACCCGGAATCGGCGCGACGGATGTCGAGCCTTGCAGTCATTCTAGGCATGATCTTCGATTCGAGTCAGCAAGAAAAAGCGCGCTCGAGGCGCGCTTTGATCAGGCCGCCAGCGCCTCGGTGCGCAGCATTAGCCAATCCAGCGCTGCACCGCTGACCAGCGGGCTCAGCCGGCTGCGGACTTCCTGGTGGTAACGGTTCAGCCAGGCCATCTCGTCGCTGCGCAGCAAGCTGGCGTCGATGCAACGGGTGTCGATCGGGCAAAGCGTCAGCGTTTCGAAGGCCAGCATTTCGCCGAACTGGCCTTGCTCGGCAATCGCCTCTGGCGTTGTCATCGCCACATTGAGCACCAGATTTTCGATTCTCACGCCCCATTGGCCCGGCCGGTACAAGCCCGGCTCGACCGAGGTGATCATGCCCGGCTCCATCGCCATATTGGCATCAGGAATGGTCTTGGAGATGCTTTGCGGGCCTTCATGCACGTTCATGAAGTAGCCGACGCCATGGCCGGTGCCATGACCGTAGTCGATACCATGGGCCCAGAGCGGCGCGCGCGCCAGCGCATCAAGCATCGGACTCAAGGTGCCGCGCGGGAAGCAGGTGCTCGAGAGCGCCAGCGTGCCTTTGAGCACCAGCGTGTAATCGCGTTTTTGCGCGGCAGTGACCTGACCGATCGGCCAGACCCGGGTGATGTCGGTGGTGCCGCCAAGGTATTGGCCGCCGGAGTCGATCAGCAACAAGCCGTTGCCGCTGATTTCGGCATGCGATTCGGCAGTGGCGCGGTAATGCGGCATGGCGCCATTGGCATTGAAACCGGCGATGGTCGGAAAGCTCAGGCCGACAAAACCCGGGCGCCTGGCCCGCGCGGCACTCAGCTGCTCGTCGACGCTGAGCTCGGTGAGCCGCTCGCCACGCGCTTGGGCTGCTTCAAACCAGGCGTAGAACTCGCACATTGCTGCACCGTCTTGCGCCATCACCTCGCGGACGAAAGCGGCTTCGGCAGCGGTCTTGCGGCTCTTGGCCAAGGTGCTGGGGTTGATGGCCTCGATCACCCTTACGCCGGCGGCAACTGCTTCGCGCAGGCCCAGGGTGACGCGTTTCGGGTCGAGCAGCAAGCTGGCGTTGGCGGGCATGGTGAGCAAGGCCTGTGGCGCTTGCGCGTAATCAGCCAGTTGCACGCCATCAGCGGCCAGTCGCGCTTGCAGTGCAGCAGGTACTTTGCCGGCGCCGACGAACAGCGTGGCATGTTCGGCGTCGATCAGCAGATGGGCCAGAAAGACCGGGTTGTACTCGACATCGGCACCGCGCAGATTGAGCAGCCAGGCGACATCGTCGACGGTGGAGATGAAATGGTGGCTGGCTCCGGCCAGTTTGAACTGCGTGCGCACCAGGGCCAGCTTGTCAGCGCGCGAAACGGCGGCCTGAGGCGGCAGATGCTCGTAGACGGCAGCGCTTGGCAAACCGGGACGGTCGGCCCAGGCGGCTTGCACCAGATCGACGTCGCTGCGCAAATTGATGCCGGCGCGCTGCATGGCTGCACCAAGCATCTGCGCCAAGGCCAGGCTCAGCACCTGGCCGTCCACCGCCAGCGATTCACCCGACTGCAATTGCCCGGCGATCCATTCGATGAAATGGGTGGCGGCGCCGGTCGGGATTTTCACCAACGCGATGCCGGTGCCGTCCAGCTCTTTTTCGGCCTGTGACCAATAGCGGCTGTCGGCAAAAATCGCGGCTTGCTTGCGGGTGACGACCAGGGTGCCCATCGATCCACTGAAGCCCGATAGCCATTGCCTCCCTTGCCAGCGCTCGGGCAGGTATTCGGATAAGTGCGGGTCGCTTGATGGCACCAGGCAGGCGTGCAAGCCCTGGTCGATCATGGCGGTGCGCAGTTTTTCGATGCGCTGGGCGATGGTGGCTTGGCGAGTTTGCATAGATAGGCTCCGGCAGCTGCCGGTACGCCGGGCTGGCGCAGCGGACCGCGATATTTTGTTTGTACGACTTAGGGATGCTCTGCATAACCCCTCACGGTTTGTGATAGTGCGGCCTCGGGCGGTCTGCGGCGTTGCATTTATTGCCAATAGCACGCGCTATTGGCCGCAAAATTCGCCTTGCATCCAATCCCGATCCGCACTGCACACACTCGCGTTGAGTTATGCAGAGCATCCTTAGCCGCTGATTGTAGGCGGCGGTGGCGCTTTGGGCAGCGCTAGCCGAGCCAGTCCAGGCTTGCCTGAGCCGGCTGCCGGCTGGCCAGCAACAGCTTGGTCTGCTGCGCTGGTGCGGGATCGAACTCCTCTGCTTCCGGCAGGCGCACCAGGGTCAGCGCTTGCTCTATCGTCCCGTTCAACCAGCAGTCCCAATCCTCGACCTGCAGCCGGATCACTGCGCGTTTGTCCTGTTGGTCAGGCGGCAGCGCTGGATCCGGTTTGTGCAGGCGGCTCAGCAGCGGATGGCCATCGCAATTCATCGTCAGCATGGAATAGTTGGGCAAGATTTCGCCGGTTTCGGGTTTGCTCCATTCGGACCAGATGCCAGCCAAGGCCCAGGGCAGGCCGTCGATGCGGCGCATCTGCCACCAGACATTCCGCCCGGTTTCCCAATTCGGTTCCTGATAAGACTGCGCCGGGATGATGCAGCGCCGGCCGCTGCGCCAAGCGTCGCGGTAGGTCGGCCGTTCGGCCACTGATTCGATCCTGGCGTTGTTGGTGAGGATGGCGCGAGAAGACGGCCTTGCCTGGCTGGCGCGCGGCGCGATCATGCCCCATTGCCCGGGCAATGCCTGGCGCTGCCCCGCTTGTTGGCGGATGAAAACCCCTTGGCCGAAGGGCCCGACAGCCCCTTCCGGCAACTCGTCATGGACCTGGGCCTTGAAGTAGTTGCTGATCTCGGCCTTGGGCGACAGATGGTAGAGGTTGCACATGGGCTGCGATGTTAATGCCCGGCTGGCGCCCTGCAAAGTGCCGGCTGCGCTACATTCAGCACAGCTCAGACTGTGAGCGCCATGCGGCGACTGAAGATGGCCAAAACTGCGCGTGTCTACAAGATCGAAATGCTCATCCGCAACCGCGGCCATGTCAGCTTCCAGGCGCTGCTGGACGAGCTGGAGGTGTCACCGGCGACTTTGAAGCGCGACCTTGACTATCTGCGCGACCAACTTGGCGCGCCGATCGAATATGACCGTTTCCTCAATGGTTACAGCTTTGGCGCCGACTATCGCGGCGAGAAGCATGAATTGCCGGGGCTGTGGTTCAGCGAGCCCGAACTCTATTCGCTGCTGATGGCCCATCAGTTGCTCAGTGAACTCGATGCCGAAGGCGTGATCAGCCGGCACCTGCAGCCGCTGCTCGAGCGCATCCACCAGATGCTGGGCAATAGCGAGGTTGATGCCAAGGAATTGCTGAAGCGGGTAAAGATCATCAGCCCGGCCAAACGACCGGTACCGACGCAGTTTTTCGAGTTGGTCGCCGAGGCCTTGCTCAAGCGCAGCAAGCTGCACATCCGTTACCTGACGCGGGGCCGCGGCAAGGTCAGCGAACGCGAGCTGTCGCCGCAGCGCCTCGTGCATTACCGCAATACCTGGTATCTGGACGCCTGGTGTCACACGCGCGAGAAGCTGCTGCGTTTTGCGCTGGATGCGATAGAGGCAGCGAATACGCTTGATGGCCGGGCCAAGCAGTTGTCATTGAAACAGCTTGAAGCTGAAATGGACGGGGGCTATGGCATCTATGCGGGGGCAAAGCAGCAGTCGGCAACGCTCTTGTTCGAGGCCCAGGCCGCGCAATGGGTCAGCCGCGAACAATGGCATGCCGATCAGGTCGGACGCTGGCGCGATGATGGCCGCTTCGAGCTGAAATTGCCCTATGCGAGCGATACCGAAATCATCATGGACATCCTGCGCCATGGCGATGATGTGCAGGTGCTGCAGCCGGCTGCTTTGCGCGCAGCGATGCTCGAGCGCTTGCAATCAGCGGTAAAAAAATACAAGGCCAAGGCTGCTTCTGATTGAATGCCCAAGCCGGGTCAATCCGGGCCGGCTCCGAGGTGCGAGAAAAACCTGACCAACTGGCTGTCGGGGACTGTACTCAAGGTTTGTTTAGCCAGGTTGGTCAAGCGTCGGATGGTCTCGGGGGTGGCGACATCAAGCCCCAGGCCGCCATCGACCGGCCAGTCAGCGTCGAGATGCAGATAGCGCTCGCCGAGTCGGTCTTGCATCATCGCCTTGACATGCTGCTGTTGCGCCGAAATCAAGGTCATGATCAGACGTCCGTCAGACAGCCATCCGACTGCCCCCGCATCTTCTGCGATGTCTGCCTCGGGGCGGTAGCGCCGGGCCGCCGTGCCGATGGCCAGCATCGCCATGCGGGCGGGGTCAACGCCGACGTAATGCTCGAGCTCATGCATTGCTACCTGATCCGGCGCTACCGCGAACAGGCCGCCGTCGGCATAGAGCGTACGGGCGACCCGCACGGCTGGAAAATACGCTGGCGCTGCGCAGGCCGCCATGGCAACGTCGACGGCGCGTAGATTGCTGTCGCCCAGCGATGCATTGCCATGCGGTGTCTTGAAAATCTTCGTGCTGCAGTTGCCGACATCGACCGCCGTCACCACCACGGGGTGGATCGCATCGCTCAGGCGCAGGTCGCCGAATTCTGCTTGCAATGCCTCGCGCAGCGCCTGGCCGGTGTACTTTGGCCCGAGCACCGAGCGGCTCAGGTCCAGCAGCTTGGTGACTGCATTGGCGGGCAGGGCGCGCTTTGAAAAAACCTCGGGTCCGCGCTGAATGAAAAGCTGCGAAATGCGCGTCATCGGCAACTCGAACGCCAGCGCGAGCGCGAGCAGCCCGCCAATTGATGATCCAGCCAGCAGATCGAAATGTCTTGCCAAAGGAATTCCAGCTCTGGCCTCCAGCATTTCCAGCACTTTGACCGTATAGAGGCCGAGAAAGCCCCCGCCTGCCAGTGAAAGCAGATGGTAGGTTTCACGGTCAGCGGGGATTTCTGCAACGGACATGGGTGGATTTCTCGGCAGGATGCGTTCAGGTTCGAGGCTAGCGGTGATCCTTGGCGCGGCAGTTGACGGCAGTCAGTAGCGTCTCAGACATAGCTGATTTCGGCCGCATTTGATGATTCGCAAGCGCAGCTTGCCGATGCGGCCGACCATGTTGTTGGCATCGTTGGCCAGCAACCAATCGCTTGCCGCCCCGGATTTCTTGAACTGCAAGGAGACCTTATGCCTTCGACTGAAATGATCTGGATGTTGATCGCCAATGCATCGCGCGCAAGAATTTTCGAATGGGTGAAAGGACAGGGCGGTCATTTGCGCGAAGTGGCCGATTTCGTGCATCCGCAAAGCCGCATGAAGGGCAGCGAGCTCAGCAGTGAACGGGCCGGTCATACCCAGCGCACACAGGGCGATAGCGATGTTGGCGGCGCTTCGCTCGACCATCGCAGTGAAGCAAGGCGCAAGGAGCATGTGCTGTTTGCGCGCGAGCTGGGTGACCATATCGACAAGGCCTTGCAGGCGCATCGATTCAGCGCCTGGGTGCTGGTGGCGTCGAATCCGTTTTTGGGCGAGTTGAACACGCAGTTGAGTCCGGCTTGCAGCAAGGCCTTGCGAGCCAAATTGGCGAGCGATTGGACTGATCTTGACCTGCCCCAGATTGAACAGCGTTTGACCGCGCTGGAGCTCTTGCGCTGATCTATTGGCTGGCTGTTAGTTCGAGCAGCAAGGTCGAGCGCTCTGGCAGATGATCGAATTCAAGCCATTGCCCGATGGCAATGCTCATCGTCCCCGGTGGCAGCGGGGCACCGGTTGGTAATCCGCTGCGTCGCAGCAGCACGGTGATTTGCTTGCCGCGCAAACGCAAGTGCAACTGCGCCTGTGGCCAAGCTGGTGGTAGACAGGGGCGCAGGCAGAACTCGCGGGCTTGAATCTGCAGTCCGAGCAAGGATTCGATGGCAGCTCTGTACAGCCATGCCGCTGAGCCGGTGTACCAACTCCAGCCGCCGCGACCCTGGTAGGGTGGGGCCGAGTAGATGTCGCCAGGCATCACATAGGGCTCGATCGCATAAACCTGCCTTCGGCCTGCCTCTTGGCTGCGATGCGCAGGGCTGAGCATGCAGAAATATTCCCAGGCCAGTGAGGCGTTGCCAAGTTGTGCTTGCGCCATCACGGCCCAGACCCCGGCATGCGAGTATTGACCGCCGTTTTCGCGCACACCGGCTGGGTAAGCCTGGATATAGCCGGCGTTGTCAGCCGCATGCTGCAACGGCGGGTCGAGCAGGCGTATCAGGCCGGTTTTCCGGTCGACCAGCATGGCATCGGCACTTTGCATCGCTTGCGCGGCCCTGGCATCACCCGGCGGCGAGGCGAAGACACTCCAGACCTGGGCGATCAAGTCGATCCGGCATTCATCGTTGGATTGCGATCCGAGTGGATGGCCATTGTCGAAATAGGCGCGCCGGTACCAGGCACCATCCCAACCATAGAGATCGACTGCCTTGCCCAGGGACTGCTTGGCGGCTTCCCAGCGCAAGGCGCGACTGTCTTCGCCGCGCTCACGTGCCATCGGCAGCCAGTCGCGCAGGATCACCAACAGGAACCAGGCGAGCCAGACCGACTCGCCGCGCCCCTCATGGCCAACGCGGTTCATGCCGTCGTTCCAGTCGCCGCATCCCATCAAGGGCAGGCCATGGTCACCAAAGCGCAAGCTGCGGTCGATGGCGCGCGCACCATGTTCGTACATGCTGGCATGGCTGCTGTCGATGGCGGGAATGCAATAGATGTCTTCCGCGCCAGCAGGTATCGTCGGCCCTTCGATGAAGGCGACCGACTGTTCGAGCAAGGCGCTGTCGCCGCTGACTTGGAGGTACTGCTGGATGGCATAGGGTAGCCATAGAAGGTCATCGCTGAAACGGGTGCGTACACCGGCACCGCTGGGCATATGCCACCAATGCTGGACATCGCCGGCGGCAAATTGCCGCGATGCATGCAGCAGCAGTTGTTTGCGCAACAGCTCGGGTCTGGAATATGCCAAGGCCATTGCGTCCTGCAACTGGTCGCGAAAGCCGCTCGCTCCGCTGGCCTGATAGAAGCCTGCCTTGGCCCAGATCCGGCAGGACAAGGTCTGGTAGAGCAGCCAATGGTTGACCAGGGCATCGAACAAAGGGTCAGGTGTCGTGACGCGGATCGCGGATAGCAATTGCTCCCATTCCGAATTCACCTGGCTTGCCTGCTCTTTGAGGAAGCCCGGCGCGCTCACCCGACGCGCCTGTGCCAGTGCTTGCATCTGATCTGGTGCGTAGCCAATCACCCATGAAAATGAATACGACTCGCCCGGCAGCAGGTCCAGATCGGTGGCAATTGCACCGCAAGGGTCAAGGCCGAAGCCCTGAGCGCTGCCGAGTCGGTCGGGCAATTGCAGCACGCCCTCTTGATCAAAGAATTCCTTGCGTGCACAACTCCATTGAGTCACCGGTTGCCCGACCAGCATCAGATAGGCCGTGCCATCGCCAAAGCCACCGCTGTGATCGATCTGCCGCGCCATCACGGCCTGAGCGGCTGGCTCGAAGCTGGTCAGCAGCGTCATCCGGTCGCGCCGCTGGGCACCCAATTGCCATTCGACCATGCCGACAAGTCGCAAGCGATGAGGTTTGGATCCGGTGCAGTTGATGCGAAGTCGCAGCCATTTCACTGCTTCCTGCGGATGCACCATGACCGTGGTTTCAATCGCAAGCCCGTCCCGGTCCTGCGAAAAGCTGCTGCTGCCGGGCCGATGAACAAGCTGGTAGCCGGTTTTGCCATTGCGATCCCATTCCGGCATCAGACCGAATACGGCACCGTTCGAGCGGTCCTGCACGAGGAAATGCTCACCCGCAGGATCAAGCAGAGGATCGTTGCTCCAGGGCGTGAGTTGGTTCAAGCGGCTGTTGTTGGCCCAGGTGTAGCCACCTCCCGATTCGGTGACGATGCAACCGAAATGTGGGTTGGCCATCACGTTGGCCCAAGGCCTTGGCGGCAATTGCATGGCATTGATGTCGATTTCGAAGCTGCCACCGGCCTGGCTGAATCGGCCCGGCGCTGAATTTGCCGGCCAAGCGGCGCCGGCAGCGCTGCGATGTGAGGCTTTATGCGTGGTGCTGTTTCTGCCCGCTTCAACTGCTTCGGTGACTGTGCCGCTGCGCAATGCCTTGAGCAGCAGTTGATTCAAGGGGCTGCCGTCCAGCACCATTTCAATGCGCGCGTTGGCGCAAAGGGCCGCCAGTTCCTGCGGGCTGACATCGCTCAACTGCAACAGCCGTACGCTGCCGCGATCTGACTGTTGCTTGTCGCTGCCAACACTGTTGCGCAAGGCCAGGATATGTTGTTGCAGTGGCATCAGATAAGAGTGGGGCTCGCCGTTCACGACCATCAGGTCGCAACGCAGGCCCACCAGATCCCACATTCGGTGGGCCGTCAGCAGCGTACGCAGAGCGCGCAGACCCAAGGAACTGCTGATTCGCACCAGCAATATCGGTCGCTCGCCTGAGATCGCAAAGCGCCAGAGCGTGCGCCGGTCCAGCATCGTTTCAGGCGTTTCCTGCTGGCGCGAACAACTGACCGTCATCGGTGTTGCCAGGTCCTGCATATATTGCAGATCGAGTCCGCTCAGACGAAGTTCGCGTTGGCGAATCCGCGCCAGAGTGACCGACATCAGCTTTGACCGGGTCAGGTGGACTTCCTGACGATAGGCATCGACGATGGCCAGCAAAGTTTCCTTGTCAGCGGCGGCGGCGCAGGCAAAAGTCATGGAACGCTTGGCCCTCGACGGCAGACAAAGCCGCAGCTTCAGCGCGCCAACCGGGTCAAGCCCGGTATCAAGTTGCGTTCTGGCGGGATCGGCGTCATGCACTTGCGTTGCGCGCAGGGGCAAGGCATGCATTTGGCTGTAGTCACCGCGCCGCGGGAGCATTTGCGAACGGTCAGATTCAACTTGCAACGATAGCAACTCGTCGCCTGGCAATACATCGCTGCAGGCCAGGAAATGGGCAACCCAGAGGCCCTGTTCGCCGGCCAAACGCGCTTTGCGTTCCAGCAGAAGACAGCCCGGCGAGGCCAGGTAAGCGCGAATGAACAGGTTCTGGAACACCGGATGCGATTCCTCGGCCGCCTGTGGCGCGAGTGCTGCCTCGAAAAAACTGATCAACTCGAATTCGACTGCTTCATCAGCCAGGTTGTGCAAGGTCAGCCGGCGTAATTCCACATCGTCGTCTGGGCTGATCCAGACCTCGATCTGCGATTCCCAGGCCTTGTTGACGGCAAGGAACTCGGCATGGTCGGCTTGGAACCTCGTCAAATACTCGGTTTGCGGTGCCGGGTTCGGTGCTTGGGTCAGCGAATGAAATTGCGTCTGATCTGCGCAGCGCAGGAACTGCCAGATGCCGTAGTCATCGCGCAGCAAATCGTCGCGTGCCCGGTTGATCGCTTGGCTATGCCAGCGGCTCTGGCCCGCGCCATTCGGCCGCAGGCAGGTGCTGTAGTCGCCATTCCCGAGCAGCAGCGTTGGCAGGCCCTCGATGGCCAGCTTTGCTGGATGCAGTAGACGGGCACCGCTGTTGAGTGGGGTTTCATCGGGCTTATGCGGAGGGCGCGGAATCGTCCGCGTCTGGAACACCACCACGCGCGGCATGCGTTCATGCATCAGGATGCCGAAAGCCTGCGCGCGTGGCGAGCGTTCGAACCAGTTGCGCGGTGCGTCGGCGCAAAGAAGGTTGCAAAGACTCAGCAAGCTCATGCCCTGGTGATGGGCCATATAGGTCGAGACCTTCTGCATCTTGACGCCTGCGCTGCAACGGGCCGGGCTGAAGTCAAACGCTTCGATGAATCCGTGACGCCCACGTGCGCCGAGCTTTTCGAGCAGGCGCATATTGGCTGTCGCTTCAGGCGCATCGACCAGCAGTGCCAGCACGGTCGCGTAGGGTGCGATGACAAGATCATCTTGGGGTGTGCGGCGCATGGCCAGTTGCGGTACACCGAACGGTCCGTACTGGAAGGCCAATGATGAATCCTGCTCGAAATACGCGCATTCCGAGACGCCCCAAGGTAATTTATGCCTTGCGCCGAATAGTCGCTGGGCAAGCACTGCAGCTTTGGAGACGCGCTGCAGCAAGCCGCCGCTGGGCTCGCGCATCAGCAATGATGGCATCAGGTACTCGAACATCGAACCCGACCAGGAACGCAGCGTCGGCTCGCCTTCGACCGAGAGAAATGGCCTTCCAAGCGCTTGCCAATGATTGACCGGTACATCGCCTTTGGCAATCGCAACATAGCTGCCCAGCCGCGATTCGGAGGCAAGCAGGTCGTAGTAGGAGGGGTCGAGGCTGGCATCGGCAGGCCTGAAGCCGATACGAAACAGTCGCCGCCGGCGGTCATAGAGAAAACCGAAGTCCATCGATGCGGTGATCGATTCCATGCGCGCAGCCAATGCACGCAGGGTCAGAACGAGTTCGCTGTCATTTCCGGCATCCTGTTCGCGAAGACTTCCGTCGGCAATTTCCTGGCAGGCCTGCGCGCTCATCCACAGCAAGGCGGCGAGGTTGCCGCTGTCGACCGTCGAGACATAAGAAGGCGTCAAGGTGGCCAGAGTCGCGGTGTCTATCCAGTTGTAGAAATGCCCATGGATGCGAGGCAATTTTTCGAGCGTGTCAAGAGTTGCCTGAAGGCGCAATGCCAGCTCGCCTGAAGTTATGAAACCGAGACGCTGTGCACATAAGCAACTCGCCAGGTAGAGCCCGATGTTGGTCGGCGATGTACGGCGAGCCAACATCGGCTCGGGTTCGATCTGCAAGTTGTCAGGCGGGAGGTGATGGTCGGCAGGCGTTACCGTCGCTTCAAACAGGCTCCAGGTGTCGAGCGCCAGTCGGCGCAAATAGTCCTGGTCTTGCTTGGACAAACTCTGCTGCCGACTGGCGCAGGGCTGACCGGCCAACCAGAGCCAGACCGGCGTCAATGTCCAGATGGCAGCGAGGCTCAGCAGCCATGGCTTGTCAGCACCGGGTAGCAACAATCCCGTGGCAAGCCACGCGACTGCCAACAGGCTGACGCCTATATGTTTGCGCCAGATCCAGCCCCAGTTGCTGCGCGCGGCAGCTTGCGACTGCGCGGCGGTGGTCCATTGCAACAGATGTTGCTGGCTGACCAGCAAGCGCCAAATTGTTCGGGCAATTGCGTCAATTTGCGTGGCTGCTGCGAAGGGCAGGGTGATGATTTGCCAAAGCGTGCTGCCTGCCGCTAGCAGCAAGTCTTTCCCACCCTCATAAAAAAAATGGCGGCGAGCGAGGTCGCGACGCCCGGGCAACAGGGCAGCGATGGATCCCATCAGAGGCCCGAGTCCGAACGCCCCTGCCACCAAGACCAATGCGGTCAGCGGTTCGACTGCGTCGGCGGCAAAGCTGAGCCAGAGCAGGAGCAGGCTGGTTGGCGCCAGCAGCGAGCGGCGGAGATTGTCAACGATCTTCCAGAGGTTCAATGCACCGACATGGCCTTGCCATGCCTTGGCGAGCATCGACAGGAGTTGCCAGTCACCGCGAGTCCAGCGATGGGTACGCGCTGCCGCGACATCCGGATGCATCGGCGCGGTTTCAACCAGCGCTACATCGCTCAAGTGCGCGGCTCTTGCCCAGAGTCCTTCATACAGGTCATGGCTGAGCAAGCGGTTTTCGGGGACGCGGCCTTGCAGCGCATCATGCATCGCCTGCACATGGATCAGTCCTTTGCCGCTGAAACTGCCATGGCCGAAAACATCCTGGTAGATCTCGGAACTGCCTGCGTTGTAGACGTCCATGCCCCAAGGGCCGGAAAACAGGCTGCCGAAGAGGGTCACGGTTTCGCGTGGCGGAAGTGGCGACACGATGCGAGGCTGCAGGATGCCGAATCCAGCGACGACGCGTCGGGTGGTCTTGTCGATACTGGGTTGATTGAGCGGGTGAGCCGCGATCGATACCAGTTCGCGCAATGTCCCGGGTGGCAGACCGGTGTCGCTGTCCAAGGTGATCAGGTAGCGCGTGTCCTGTTCGATCTGACTCAAAGCGCCCAGGTTGATGAAAGGCGAGTCGGTCGCTGGTGGGCTGTTGCCGGACTTGCCAGAAATTGCAACCAGCGCAGCGAGCAACTGCTCCAGCTTGCCGCGTTTGCGTTCCCAACCCATCCATTTTTTTTCGCTGGAATTCCAGCTACGTTCGCGGTGCAGCAAGGCGAAGCGCGCAGCAAGGCCTGATGCCACCGGATGGCGTTGATTGAGGGCTTCAATCGCTTTGCAGGCGGCAGCCAGAATGGCTTCATCGCTGTCAACCCGGCAAGCCGGCGCATCGGCCCAGTCGCTGAGCAGCGCAAAGCGCGCATGCGGTTCGATATTGGCCAGGTAATGCTGCTCGAGTCGCTGCGTCAGTTCATGCACATTGTCGGACGAGGCCAGCATGCATGGAATGACCAGCAAGGTTCTATCCTGGCTGCGCAGACCTCCTTCCAGCGCCAGACGCGGCAGTCGATGAACCCGGATCGATTCAGCCAGCGAGCGATTGACAATGGCGAGCACGCATTCAAAGGTGAGCAGCGCTAGCAGCGGCAGCGCCATGATGACTGACCATGAATCCAGCCGCTGCTGCCGAAGCAAGGTGCTGAGCAGGAGCGCTGTGCCGCCGGCCAATGCCCCGGCGTACAAGAAGCCGGGCGCGCGCAATGGCCATCGCAGGGCGGGATTCTCCAGCGTGGTCAAGGTGCCGCCCAGCGCTTTCACCAGTTCACCGCGACCCGGGCCAATCAAGAAATGTGCCGGGCCTGCGCCGGCTTCTAGCGCCATCAGCTTGCGCGTCAGATCGATTTCTGGTCGCCGCAACCTGCGCGCCAGCCGTTCGATGGCATGGGTACAACTGTCGCGCGTCAGATCGCTGTCGGCATTGAATTCAGCGGATTGCTGCAAGGCCTGCAGGACCGGGCTGAGCTCTGCGATCAAGTTACGCCAATCGAGGGCGTTGATCATGTGCAGGGCCGAGACGGCATTGCTGACGCTGACATTGTCGGCTGCCTGCAGCTCATGCGCTGCTGCGAGCGCCGCGTCCTGATCGGGAGCGATCTCGTTCAGCCACTCGAGCCATTGCGGGTTCGCAGCTGCCGCGCGGCTCCTCGTGCGCAGCACAATTTGAGCGATGAAGCTGGTTTGCAGCGCGCGCTTCTCGACGCGAGCATGCATGGCACGGAGTTGGTCAATGCGCAAGGGCGGCTCATGATCGCAACACCAGTCTGCAGCCTCCTGCGCGGCCTTGTTGCCGGCGACAGCTTCAGCCAATCGGTCCATGTTTTCGAGCAAGACGACCCTCAAGGTGGTCGGAATTGCCCATAGTTCGCCCAGGGTGAGCACATCGACCTGCTGGTAGGCATCGAGGAATTGGACCAGCAATTTGGCGTCGAAATTCGAGTCGGTATGGGCTACAAAGGCCCATGCGATGCCATAGACGCGGGGCAAGCCGCTCAGCGGTTGCTGGCGCAACTTGGGCAAGGCGCTGTAATAGCCGCGCGGCAGACCATTGCGAATCTCCGGAACCTGCGCTTCGATCAGGTGGAAGTTGTCGAGCAACCATTCAGCCGCCGGACTCAAGGCCTCGCCCTCCCGATCGAGCATTTCGATGTAGCGGATCGAACGCCCCAGGCTCTGCAGGTTGGCGGCGATGCGTGGAAAAAAATGAGGCGCATGTGCTCGCCTGCGCCAACTCAGACGGCGCTCGATCTTTTGCGCTCTGGCCAGACTGAAGCCATGCAGTCGGAACCGGTCGACCCCGAACAGCACCGCGCGCACGGGCGACGGTACGGGTCCGCGGTGTTCATCAATCAGTTTTGATGTCTTCTGGCGCAAACCAGGCATCGCTGATAGCGCGCCGATCGGCAATTGTTTGTGACTTGGCCAAAGTCGCATGCGCTTATCTCAGCAGCAACTCGACCTCAAACGCAACGATGGCGATGACAAACAAGGAGACGAGGCGTGGCACGACGAAGGCTATGGCGATTTCCGCCAATGCTGCCATCGCGCGCCAAGGGCCATTGTCAAGGTGACAAAGGCTCAATTGCAGTGCCAGAGCCAACTGATCGCGTTCAACGCTGACAACAGCATCCTGGTCCAAAGAGGCGGTGTTTCGCGTGTACTGCGGCATGTTGGCTCCTGCAATCGATGTCGCCTTTTCAGGCGGAAATCGAAGGTAACCGGATACCATTTATTGACGTTGACTGCAGTCAACTTTGGACGGCCAGACCGATGCGCGCCCTACAATTTTTCGTTGCCAGGCTCCAGCGGACCTTGATCGAGTTGATGGTGCAAGCCGTAGCGGACCAGAGCAGCCAGATTCGGCAGGTGCAGCTTTTTCTGGATATGGGTCTTGTGGGTGCTGACCGTTTTGATTGATAGATTCAGGTCAGCAGCGATGTCGGTCAAGCGTTGTCCAGCGATAAGACGACGCAAGACATCAAGTTCGCGGTTCGACAAGTGGTTATGGCTCGGGACGGTCGTACCGCTCTTGAGTTGCATAACGACCTGCTCAGCCAGGCTTGGCGTCACATAAGCCCCTCCAGAAGCAACTTTGTTGACTGCTGTCACCAACTCCTTGGCTGCGCTGTCTTTGGTGATGTACCCGTTTGCACCGGCTCTGAAAGAGCGCATCGCATATTGTTCTTCGGCGTGCATGCTCAACACCAGCACGCCAATCGATGGGTAATTGGCTTTGATGCGCAGTATCAGATCCAGTCCGTTCATCCCTGGCAAGGAAAGATCGACGATGACAAGGTCGATGGTTTGGAGTCGCAGGCAGTCAAGCGCCTGGAAGCCTGAGCGCGCTTCGGCGACCTGCCAATCAGCACTGTAGTTTTCGAGCACGCGCTTCAGCCCCTCGCGCACGATGTCATGATCATCCACGAGCAGCAGACGCAGCGGGGACTTTGCCTCGGTGCTCATCTTGCTTGCTCCTGCGATTCTGATTGGAGGCTGGCTGGATCAAGAAGATTGCCCTGCAAGGGCAGACGAACCGTAATCCGCCCACCGCCAGACAGGGGATTGTCGACTCTGACTTGGCCGCCCAGAAGCAGTGCTCTTTCGCGCATGCCCAGCAGCCCGCAGGAATCTTCTTTGCGCGCGGCAATTGGCGGAAAACCGATGCCGTTGTCCTGCACGGTCAAAGTCATCTCACCGTCCTTTGCGTGCAATTCGATCTGCACCGAAGTTGCCCGGGCATGCCGGGCCACATTGGTCAGGGCTTCCTGCACCATCCGGTAAAGAGCGGTCGACGCACGCGGATTCAGCAATGGCTGACCTTCGTCCAGGTGAACTTCAATCTTGATCCCCATGCGGCGCGCCGATTCGCTGGCAAGCCAGCTTATGGCAGCGGCCAATCCCAGGTCGTCGAGCATCAGCGGGCGCAGATCCGATGCGATTCTTCGCACCGAGGCGACAGTCTCGTCGAGCATCTCCAGCATGGCAGTCAAGCGCAGTTGACTCGAACGGCCATGCAACTCATGCTCGAGACCGGTCAAGTCGAGCTTCAGGGCCGAGAGCCTCTGCCCCAGCTCGTCGTGCAACTCGCGTGCAATGCGCCGCCGCTCTTCTTCGCGGGCATCGACCATATTGCCCGACAGGCGGCGCAAATCCTGGCGTGAGCGGCGATCTGCGACGCGCGGTTTGTGATCAGTGATCGCCATAGTTTCAAGTCGATTTTCCAGAAAATAGATGCGCCTAAAGCAGGCCCTGCCTTTGACCTTCAATCAAAGCACCGATGCAGTTGCCGGCACGTTGGAACCTGTATCCGGGAAAGTCAATTGCCTGGCGGCAGGCAGATAACGCAGGGGTGATATTAGGAGAATGCTGCAGCCAGGTCATGTACTCAAGCAGGGGGGGGGAGCGCAGATGCAGCGGCTGCCGATCTGGCGTTTGCAAAAGTCAACTGGCGCAATTGCAAGTCAGTTCGGAAAAGTCCTGCAAATCAATCGGATTGAATTGCAAATGTCGGGATCTTTCCTACCAAATCTTGTCTTTGTTGCCGATTGCGAGCACCGACGGAATTGATCATGCTCACGCTACTGAATGAACATCGATAAATCAGGAGATCAGGCATGAATAGACCCATTCCAAATTCCGAACAAGCCATGTCTGGTATCACAGCACCATTGCGTCGAGCCGACGCTGGTGACAGAACGAGTATCTCGGATCTGTTGCGGCTGATGGGGGCTGAAGGCGACGCAGGAGCGGACAGTGATCGCTACCCGGTCTCTAGTCGCCAAGTGCAGGCGGGTAGTGCGCTCTTTCACGAAGGCGGGGTGGCCGAGGCAATTTACTTCGTCAGCATGGGCTCGTTCAAGATTTTCCGCACTGCCGAGGATGGTTATGAGCAGGTGCTTGGGTTTGTGGGGCGCGGCGAGGTGCTGGGATTTGATGCTGTCTGGATGGGACGTCATCCGATGGCTGCTGCGGCGCTCGAACCTTCGCGCGTCTATGCGATGCGTTCCCAGAACATCTTCACGCTGGGGCAATATGTTCCCGCGCTCGATCGGGTCTTGCATCTGGCGGTGAGTCGTGAGTTGACAAGGCGCGGCGAGATTGCCGACTTGATGGCAGCAGTTTCGGCCGAAGTCAGGCTTGCGCGCTTTCTGGTTCATCTCTCCGAGCGCATGCAGGCCAGCGGACAGTCGCCCAAGCATTTGCTGCTCTCGATGTGCCGGCGTGACATCGCCAGTCATCTGGGCGTAGCGCATGAGACGGTCAGCCGTTCTTTCAGTGCTCTTGCGGATTGGAACTGCTTGCGGGTCAGCAACCGCGAGGTCGAAATCCTGGACATGGCGCGCTTGAAAGCCTTGTCGCGCAGCACGCGTGGATCGACCGACGACATGCCTGGTCGCACCCAGACAAATCATCGCAATGCCCGGGGCTGAACTTCGAGTCATTGTCACCAGCGAGGTGGCATAACTTTTGTCCGGCGACAAAGCAGAGGGACAGCAGGCGTGAACATTTTGACCAAAATGGCTCTCGGCTTGATCGGACATTTGCAAGCGCGACCGGCTCTAGACGAATCGCTGAAGAAGCTCGATTTGCCAGCGCCGCGCAAGGAGGGAGGCTTGCCTTTGATGCAGGCCCTACAGCGACGCGAATCGAAGCGCGAGTTTGCGCCGGCCGCTTTACCCCTGCAGTTGCTGAGCGATTTGCTGTGGGCAGCCTTTGGCGTCAATCGCGTTGATGCCGAAGGCCGAACTGCGCCGACTGCGATGAATGCCCAGGAGATTGACCTTTACGCAGCCTTGCCTGAAGGGCTGTATCTGTACGAACCCAAACGGCATCAGCTCTTGCTTGTCCTGGCCAGCGACATCAGATCTGTCACCGGATACCAGGACTTTGTTGACCACGCTGCATTGGATCTGGTTTTTGTGGCTGATCACCGCCGCATGTCATTGGTCCCAGCATCTCAGCGCGTTGCCTATGCCTACGCTGCGGCTGGTGCGATTGCCCAGAACGTCTACCTTTTTTGCGCATCGACTGGCCTTTCGACCGTGATGCGTGCCTGGTTTGATCGGGAGTCCCTGAGTCAGGCCATGAAGCTGGATCAGGGTGAGCAGGTCTTGTTGACACAGACGATCGGGTACCCCTTAGATTCCGTCTCTCGACGAGCGGATAGCCTGATTGCGAGTGCGCAATGAAGGCCTTGGCTGAAACCTTATCTTGAGCCTGACCGTGAAGTTATGCGGTTGCGAACTTTAGAGGGAACAGCATGAAAACAGATGCACAACTGAAGAGGGATGTCGAGGCGGAACTTGCTTGGGATCCCAATGTGGCCGACACAAGGATCGGTGTTGCTGTCAATGACAATGTGGTGACCTTGACCGGACACCTTGACAGTTACGCCGAGAAAGTGGCCGCAGAACGCGCGGCGCGGCGAGTGTCCGGTTTACGCGCGCTTGCAGTCGAGATTGACATCACCCCAATTGGTCGGCATGCACGCAGTGATACTGAGATCGCCGCAGCTGCCCGGCATGCATTGAGCTGGAGCTCACAAGTTCCGGATGAATGTGTCAAGGTCACCGTCGAGGCCGGTCGGGTGAAGCTTGAGGGCGAGCTTGACTGGGAGTACCAGCGCCGCAGTGCCGAACAAGCGATCCGGCCCTTGCTTGGCGTCAAGGGGATCACCAACAACATTCACATCAAGGCGCGTGCCGTGCCGGCTGATTTGACACTCAGAATTCAGGGCGCTTTGACACGGCAGGCCTTGCGCGAGGCGAACCGCGTGCACCTGAGTGTTGACGGCGGCAAGGTAACTCTGGAAGGCCCGGTGCATTCATGGGCCGAGCGCAGTGCGATCGAAGGGGCTGTCTGGTCTGCGCCTGGTGTGGTCAAGGTCTTGAACCGCATTAGCGTCGAGTTGTGAAGGTGTGGCCGGATAGTCAGGGGATGGGCAGCTCGGCCCAAACCGGCTTGATCGATGCCGGTTTGCTGGATCGTTTGCCATGCAAGCTGGCGCTTGAATGGCCTGGTGGGCGCATTGGCGCGGCGGTCGCAGATGTGCGCCTGAAGCTGCATGACCTGTCTTTGCTGGTCGGTGTGGCCCGTGGACAGATTGGCCATTTGGCAGATGCCTACGTTCGCGGGCGTGTCGACATTGAAGGTAGCTTGGCAGACCTGATGAGCGTGGCTGCGCATCTTGCGGGCGATCCGGTGAAACAGGGCGAACGCAAGGCCTTCATGTCGTGGGTGGATCAATGGCGATCGCGAAAGCGTCATCATCGGCAGAGCGATGCTAAGTCAGTGCAAGCTCATTACGACTTGTCTGACGAGTTCTTTGCCCTTTGGCTCGACCCGCGACGGGTCTACTCATGCGCTTATTTCAGTGACCTCACCATGAATCTGGCCCAAGCTCAGCAGGCCAAGCTGGATCATGTTTGCCGCAAGTTGCAGTTATCGCCAGGGCAACGTTTTCTCGATGTCGGCGCAGGCTGGGGTGGCTTGTTGATTTGGGCGGCCGAGCATTACGGGGTGCAGGCGACCGGCATCACGCTGTCGTTGAATCAATGCAGCTATGTGAACCGCTTGATCGAGGAGCGAGGCTTAAAGGGGCAGGTTGAAATGCGCCTGCTGGATTACCGGGAATTGCCCGAATCTGCAGCTTTTGACCGCATTGCCTCGATCGGCATGTTCGAACATGTCGGCAATGGTCACTTGATCAGCTATTTCTCAAGATTGACACGCTTGTTGCGCCCTGGTGGGTTGGTTCTCAACCATGGCATCACAGCCAGCGGCTTGCGCAATGGGCAACTTGGCGCCGGTATCGGTGATTACATCGAAAAACATATTTTTCCGGGCGGTGAGTTGGTGCATGTGTCGCGAGTCAGCGAGGCACTGGCTGCGAGCGGACTGGAGTTGCTTGATGCGGAAAATTTGCGGCCGCATTACGCGAGGACTCTCTGGGCCTGGTCAGACGCACTGGAGACCAGGCTTGATCAGGCGCGTGCTTTACTCGAAGAAAGCCGGGTACGCGCCTATCGGATGTACCTGGCCGGGTCGGCGATGGGCTTCGAACAAGGTTGGCTTTCGCTGTACCAAATTCTAGCCACGCGTCCGGACGGCGATGTCAGCAGCGGCAGCATGCGCGGTGCGCAGAGCGACTACCCCTTCAGTCGGTCCCATATGTATTGAGAGGTTCAGCCTCTCGAATGACTGGCGCAATAGGCTTCCAGTTGCTCGAGCGTTGCGAGCTTTGACGCTTGAGCGTCGGGGATTTCGATCCCCAGTTTCAGCTTAATTTCAATCAAGAAATTCAACCAATCTGCCGAGTCGAGGTCGACCTGGTCGCGCAACAATTTATCAGCGTCGATTTTCCGGGCATCGATTTCCGGAGCGATTTCGGTCAATGCGTTCAGCAGCAATTGGCGAATTTGAGTGGCTTTCATCTTTGCTCCCCGATCAAACAAATGAGTCCAATTTTTCCGGTTCTTGCAGCAGTTCGCGGATTGCTGCGAGCAATAGGGCGCCGCGGTGTCCATCGCTGCAGCGGTGATCTGCAGCCAGGCTGGCGCTCAAACAGGGCAAGGCGCGCAGGCCGTCGTTTGTAGCCCAGGCGCGCTCCGTGATGCGCCCGAAACCGACCAGCGCAACCTGCGGCGGATAGATCACACCGAAGACATTGCCCACGCCCTGGTCACCTAGATTGGTGACGGTCAAGGTTGCATCGGATAACTCTGAACTGCGCAGGGTACCGGCCCGGCAGCGTTTTACCAAATCAAGTAGATTGCTTGTCAAAGTCGCGATGTCATGGTTGGGCAAGTCATGCAATGCGGGCGCAACCAGGCCTCCGTCGCGCAGTGAAATGGCCACGCCGATATGCACTCCGATGCCAGCTTCAAATGAATCATCCTTCCAGAAACCATTGAATTCCGGATAGCGCAGCAAAGCCACGCCGACCGCCTTCAGCAGTAATGCTGCTGGTAGCAAACGCTGAGTGACTGCCAGTTCCTGGTTCTGTTTGGCAAGCCATTCGCTGGCGCGTTGGAAAGGGATGTCCTCGGAAAGGTAGTAATGCGGAATTTCCCGCTTGGAGCGCGCCATGGCGGCAGCGATCACCTTGCGCATGGCCGGAGCGCGCGATGCTTTTGGGGGTGCAGGCATTTCCGCAGCATTGCGGCCAGAAGCTGCCTGCACCTCGGCCAACCTCACTTCGCCATCTGCACCAGCCTGAAGAGTTGATGGATCCATTCCCCAAGTAGCAGCAAGTCGCCTTGCGGCCGGAGTGACTTTCGCTCTTGTCGTTGCAGTTTTGACCTGTTTCATGGCAATGGCAGCCGGAGGTATTTCAAATTCAATATCTTCAACCTTGTCGGCTTCGATCACAGCTGCCAGCTGCCGATTGACTTCTTCTTCGCTTTCTCCCGGTCTGCGCAGTACGGCCATCAAGCTGCCTGTCGGAATCGTTGCCTGCAACGGCGTCATCAAGGCATGCACGACACCGTCATGCCAGCATTCGACATCAATCGCCGCCTTCGCGGTGTCGACAACGGCTACCACCTGCCCCTTCTTGACCGGGTCGCCCGGCTTGATCAGCCATTGCAACAACTTGCCCTGATCCATGTCAGAGCCCAGTGAGGGGAGGCGCAACTCGATCATTGAGTTCAGCTACAAGCAGGTCAGGCGCCAGGCTTGACGAGATTCATGGCCGCCGCGATGATCTTTGGGGCTGAGGGCAGTGCAGCCTCCTCGAGGTGTTTGGCATAAGGTATGGGTACCTCCTCGCTGCAGACTCGCGCGGGTGGGGCGTCAAGGTCGAAAAACGCTTCCTCTGCCACGCAGGCCATCACCTCGGCGGCCAGGCTGCAACTGCGCCAGCCTTCGTCCACGACCAGCAACCGGTGCGTCTTGCGGACCGATTCAAGTACGGCCGGCATATCCAGCGGACGCAGGACTCGCAGGTCGATCACTTCTGCCTCAATGCCGATGGCAGCCAGCGCTTGCGCGGCCTCCATGACGCGCGGCAAAGAGCCACCGTAGGTCACGATACTTAAGTCGCGACCAACGCGCCGTAGCGCTGCATAGCAGATGTCTATCGGCGCCTGTGCCTCGTTCAGCTCACCTGCCTGGTTGTAGAGTTGTGCATGCTCAAAAATGATCACCGGGTCGGGATCCTGCAAAGCGGGCCACAGCATGCCGCGCGCGTCCTCGATCGTCGCTGGCGCCAGCACCCGCAGGCCCGGTATATGGGCATACCAGACTTCCAGACTGTGCGAATGCTGAGCAGCCAGTTGTCGTCCGGCACCTGTAGCCATGCGGATCACCAAGGGGACGCCGAACTGCCCCCCCGACATATGTCGTAATGCGGCCGCTGTGTTGACTATCTGGTCCAGCGCCAGCAGGCTGAAATTGACTGTCATCAGTTCGACGATAGGGCGCATGCCGCCGAGCGCTGCGCCGATGCCGGCGCCCACGAAAGCGAGTTCAGAAAGCGGCGTGTCACGGACTCGCTGTTCACCGAATTCCGCGCTCAGCCCCTTGGTCACCGCATAGCTTCCGCCGTAGCGGTCAACGTCCTCGCCCATGATGAAGACTCGCGGGTCGCGCTGCAAAGCTTCCCGATGCGCGCTGCGCAATGCTTCTCGATAGGTCGATTGAGTCATGGCTCAGTTTTCTCCATGGTTTGCATCGTCGCTGCAGACACCACGTCATTGAGAAGATGTTCAACCGGTTCCAAGCTGCCCGCTTCAGCGTAGCGCACGGCGGCTTCGACTTCCTGCTGTGCCTCGCCATCGAACCGCACAAGCTCCTGCGCGCTCAGCATATTGGCCTCCTTCAATCTGGCAGCGAAGTTGCTGATCGGGTCATGCGCTTTCCAGCGTTCGACTTCCTGTTTGTCACGGTAAAGCTCAGCGTCGTACATCGAGTGGGCACGAAAGCGGTAGGTGTGAAGTTCCAGGAAGAACGGTGTCTGCTCGCGCCTGACGAAGTCGATCGCTTGGCTGGCGGCGGCATGCACGGCCAGCAAATTCATGCCGTTGATGTGGCCCGTGGGCAATCCTTCACTGGCGGCTTTGGTGGTCAAGCTGATCTGTGCTTCACTGCGAGCCAGCGCGGTGCCCATTGCATAAAGATTGTTTTCGCAGATGAACAACACCGGCAAACGCCAGAGTGCTGCCAAATTCAACGATTCGTGAAACACGCCTTCAGCGACTGCGCCTTCGCCGAAAAAGCAGACGGTGACGCAATCTTCATGGCCCTGCATTCCGTCAGCCAGGGCTAGACCGACAGCAGTTGGCAGACCTGCGCCAACGATTGCATTGCCGCCATAGAAATTGCAATTTCTGTCAAACAAATGCATCGAGCCGCCACGTCCGCGCGAACAGCCTTCCTGCTTGCCGTACATCTCGGCCATGATCGCGTTCATCGAAATGCCGCGCAGCAGCGCATGGGCATGTTCTCGATAAGTCGCAATCACCTTGTCCTCAGGCTTGAGGTTGCAAAACACGCCGGCAGCTACCGCCTCCTCACCGATGTACAGGTGCAGAAAACCGCGGATCTTGCTTTCACCGTAGAGTTGGGCGCAGCGCTCTTCCATCCTGCGTATTCGCAGCATATCTAGCAGGCGGCGCTGGCAAAAGTCCCGGTCGAAATTTTTGACATCGATCGGAAAATGAGGGGAAGTGGCTTGTGTCAAGAGTTGCCCTCCAAGGTCGACAGATCGCCTTCGGGTAGGCCTAGCTCGCGCGCGCGCAGCAGGCGGCGCATGATCTTGCCGCTGCGCGTGCGCGGCAGGTTGGCAACGAAGGCGATTTCTCTAGGTGCAACTGCCGGTCCCAATTTCGTCCGTGCCAAGGCCAGTAGTTCATGTCGCAAGGCATCACCTTCGACATAAGCTGTGCGCAAGCTGACGAAGGCCTTGACTCTCTCTCCCAGGACCGGGTCAGGCAGGCCGATGACGCCGACCTCGACCACGGCGGGATGTTCCATCAACGCACTTTCTACTTCGAATGGACCGATCAGGTGCCCGGCTGACTTGATGACATCGTCGGACCTGCCGATGAACCAGAAATAGCCATCTTCATCGCGTCGAACCAGATCGCCGGTCAGGTATTGGTCGCCTGAAAAGCATTTTTTGTATCGCTCATCTTCATTCAGGTAGCCTCGAAACATCGACGGCCAGCCTCGCTTCAATGCCAGCTCTCCCTCGATGCCTGCTTGCTCGATCAAGCGTAGACCACCGTCGTCAAGTCGTTCCACGATGCAGGCTTCAACACCGGGCAATGGCTTGCCCATCGAGCCCGGCTTGATGTCCATATCAAGCGTGTTTGCGATCATGATGCCGCCGGTTTCGGTCTGCCACCAGTTGTCGTGGATCGGCATGCCAAAGACTTCCTGGCCCCACCAGACAGCCTCTGGGTTCAATGGCTCACCCACGCTGGCTATGAAACGAAGCTTCGGGAAGCTGAAGTTCCGCGCCAGTTCCGCGCCGGCCTTCATCAGCATGCGGATCGCAGTTGGCGCTGTGTACCAGACGCTGACCTGTTGATCCTGCAAAGTCTGATACCAGCGCTCGGCATCAAATTCCGCTTCATCAACCACCATCGTGACACCGTGCAGTAAAGGCGTGATAACGCCGTAGGACATTCCGGTTACCCATCCTGGGTCAGCGGTGCACCAGAACACATCGTCTTCATGCAGATCCAGCGCATGCTTGCCGGTGGCGTAATGCGTGATCACCGCTTCATGCACATGGATTGCGCCTTTTGGCCTTCCAGTGGTGCCGCTGGTGAAATGAAGCAAAGCCATCTCATCGGGTCGGGTTGCCACTGCATCGAAACGGTCCGAGGCCATTTTCATCATGGCATTCAGGTCGATGCAAGCTTGCGGAAAATCCAGTGGATCGGCATCGATCAGCAAGACATGGTGAAGGCTGGGAATCTTCAGCCTTACGGCTTCAACCTTGCGTCGGTAAAGCGCCTGGGTCGTCAATAGCGCAACGCCAGAACCGAGATTCATCCTGGTTGCAATCGGCTCCGGCCCGAAGGCTGAAAACATCGGCGCGACGACGATGCCCGCCCTGAGCGCACCCAGCACGCCAGCGTAGAGGTCAGGTACCCGCGGCGCCAACAAGAAGAGTCGGTCGCCTCGCTTCAGCCCGAGACCTTGCAATACATTGGCGAAACGGTTGGCGCGCTCAGCCAGCAGACGGAAACTGATCTCCTCCAGGCCACCATGCGCTGCCAGCCAACGGATGGCAACATGCTCGGCGCGGGAACTGCCCAGATGGCGGTCGAGCGCTTCGACGCAGATGTTCAGGCCGCCGCCAGACATCCCGACCATCGATTGTCTTGCCAACTCCCACGAAAATGACTCGGACTCGTCGTCATCCAGGCTGGCTTGCGGATGTAACTTTATATCCGACCCTGTCCTTTGCTTGCGTATCAAGGTTGGCCGACCATTTGCGGTAAATGCTTCAACTGTCATGGTGGGCTCCGGCGCAATTTGCAGGTTGAAGGTCACCATAAGGGGCTGCTCTGACAACCCGTTGAGAGCAGTCAATCACCCACCAATGCACTCAGGGCAAGCTAGGCATTTCTACAATGAAGCTGGTGATAACCAAGGAGTGCTCATGTTGAAAATGCTGATCGCCGTCGATGGCTCGGAGCCTGCAAGACATGCGATAGATGCGGTAGCCGCCATGGCAAGGGCCTTGGTGCCGGTGGAGGTCACCTTGCTCAATGTTCGCGATGGTCCGGTCTATTACGGCGAGTTGCCGGCATTCAGTGCAGATGAGATCGAGATGTCACAGAAAAAGCATCAGGATCATGTCTTGGCTGATGCCTTGGCCCACGCACAAGCCTGCGGACTTGATGTGCGGGAAAGTCTGCGCGCTGAGGGGCTTCCCGCGGCTCAGATCGTCAGTGCTGCTGTCGCTTGTGGCGCTGATCAGATCGTCATGGGAACGCGGGGCATGGGTGCTGTAGGTAGTTTATTGCTCGGCTCGGTGGCGCAGCGAGTTGTCAATTTATCGACGATTCCCGTGCTTTTGACCAAATGAGCCGACCTCGTGGTGGCGAGTGAATAACTGCTTGTTCGGAATTTGGTCAGTTTGCGCGCGATCAACCGCGCAGATCGTCGCCGAGGGCATAAATGAGCGCTAACTAGTTCACGGAGAGCGTTGATGTCAACCCGTTTGAAAGACCTTGCGACCTCGATCGTCGCCGTTGTTGAGCCAGAGACGACAGCCTATGTCGCGGCTCAGTTGATGCGTAAACACCATGTCGGGTCGCTTGTCGTGGTGGACGCGAACGAACGGAGTTTGCCGATCGGCATCGTTACCGATCGTGATCTGGTCCTTGCCTTGATGGCTGAGGGCCTGGAGTCAACGCTGTTCACCGCCGGCGACATCATGTCGATCAACCTGGTGCTGGGCCATCCTGAAATGGACGTTCTGGAAGCAGTAGCGCTGATGAGCAAGCACCGCTTGCGCCGGATCGTCGTGGCCGATGATGCCGGGCGCCTGGTTGGCATCGTGACGATGGAAGATGTACTCGAATTGCTGGCCGGAGAGATGGCCAAACTGGTCGAGGCCTTGCGCGGTGGACGCGACCGAGAGTTCGTGCAACGCGCATGATGCGGCCTTGGCAGACCCGACGTGGTCAGCGCGCCAGGTCATTCGAATGGCTATTCAATCGCGATATGGCGCGCACGGGAACCCTCGCGCTTTGGCAGGGTCAGTTTGAGTACACCGTCTTCTAGCTTGGCGACAACATGTTTTTCATCGATTTCATGGGCGAGTGAAAAGCCTCGCGATGCCTTGCCGACAAAGCTTTCTCGCATCAACAGCCGGCTGCCTTTTTTCGCTTCGCTTTCCTTGTTGACTTCAGCTGAAATCGAAACGAAATTGCCATCCACGGCGACATTGATGTCTTCCCGCCTGACGCCGGGAATTTCCGCGCGAACCTGATAGTCCTTGTCGTTCTCGGTGACATCAATGCGAATCTCTCCGGGAGTCTCGACCCCCATCAACGGAAGGCGTGCAAAGCGGCGGATGAGTTCGGGGAACATCTCATCAAGGCGATCCAGTCTTGTCAATCCATTCATGATCAAACTCCTTTGTTGCTGATGGCGAATGACTTCAGAGTCGACCAATATCAGCAGTTGGTCGCAACGCCAGTCTAGAAACTGATGAAGAACTCATGTTGAGTCAGGTCAAGCCAGAAAAATGACAGCAACAATAGAAGCGAGAGAGATGACGGCAGATCTTCATCGCAAGCTGAATTCCCCCAGCGGGCGGCGCCTGTTGATGGGAGCCAATGCGGCCTTGATCGCATCGTCAATGCTGTCCAGCGGCACGAATTGCAAGGCATTGCGGGCACCTTCCGGCACGTTCCGGAGGTCCTTCATATTGCGCGCTGGCAGCAGCACGACGGCCAAACCCGCCCGCTGTGCGGCCAATACTTTTTCCTTGATGCCGCCGACCGGCAATACCAAACCGCGCAAGCTGATCTCGCCGGTCATCGCCACCTCATGGCGTACCGGGCGATCGGTGAAAAGCGATGCAAGCGCGATGAACATCGCTACGCCAGCACTCGGGCCGTCCTTGGGGATAGCACCCGCCGGAATATGCAGGTGCAGATCCATATCCTCGAACATCGACGCAGCAATGCCGAGGTCGTTAGCACGCGATTTGAGCAATGTCAGTGCAGCCTGGGCACTTTCTTTCATCACGTCACCCAACTGGCCGGTCAGGATCAACTGTCCCTTGCCAACGATTCTTGTGGCCTCGATGAAGAGAATATCCCCGCCGACCGGAGTCCAGGCGAGACCGGTCGCCACGCCGGTCACGCTGCTGCGCAAGGCCAACTCGCGCTCGAATTTCACAGGGCCGAGGATCGCGTCCAAGTCGGACGCAGCGATCTGCACGGCCGCTGATGAGCCTTCAGCCACTTTCATCGCTGCATGGCGCATTGCCCGGCCGATCTCGCGCTCGAGTTGGCGGACACCCGCTTCGCGCGTGTAGTTGGCGACAATCGCGGTCAACGCCTCGCTGCTCAACGAGCATTGGCCTTCGCTCAGACCATTGGCTTCCCGCTGCCGGCGCAACAGGTAAGTCTGCGCGATCTGAAGTTTTTCTTCCTGCGTGTAGCCGGGCAGATCGATCACTTCCATCCGGTCACGCACTGGCGCGGGCACGTTGTCGATCACATTCGCGGTGGCGATGAAAACGACCCGGCTGAGGTCGAATGGCATCCCAAGATAGTTGTCGCGAAAGCTGCTGTTCTGCTCCGGATCGAGCACCTCAAGCAGAGCCGAGGAGGGGTCACCTTGCGCACTGGCGGTCAACTTGTCGACCTCGTCGAGCATCATCACGCAGTCGCGGGTACCGGCCTTGCGCAAGCCCTGAATGATGTTTCCTGGCAAGGCGCCGATATAGGTGCGGCGATGGCCCCGGATCTCGGCTTCATCGTGAACTCCGCCAAGTGATACGCGTACGAATGGGCGCTGCAAAGCTCTTGCGATGCTTTGTCCGAGTGAGGTCTTGCCGACGCCGGGCGGCCCCACGAAGCAGAGGATCGGGGCACGCCCGAGTGGGTTCAATTTTCGGACGGCCAGGAACTCGATGATCCGCTGTTTGACTCGTTCAAGGCCGAAATGGTCAGCTTCCAATGTCTGTCTGGCTGCGGCAAGGTCGATCGGTGTCTCGATCGGTGTCGACCATGGCAGTTCGACCATCCATTCGAGGTAGGTACGCAGCATCGAGTATTCCCCCGAGGCATCCGACATGCTCTGCAAGCGGCGTAGCTCTTTGCGTGCATGGGCTTCGGCGTCGACTGGCATGCAGGCTTTGGTGATCTGATCTTCCAGGCCGGCGATTTCAGCATCGCTACCGCCGTTCTCGCCGAGTTCCTTCTTGATCGTGTGCATCTGCTCCCGTAGCAGAAACTTGCGTTGACGATCGTCGATCTGCTCTTTGGTCCGGTCACCGATTTCTTTGGATAGGCGCAGCACTTCGATGCGGCGTGAAAGGATTTGCAGCAGTTTTTGCACCCGTTCCTGGGTCGCACGGGTTTCCAGCAGGGATTGTTTTTCATTCACTTCAGCATCGATGACGCTGGCGGTGATGTCGGCGAGCTCGGCTGGGCCTCGCGTGGCCTGCAAGGCGTGAACCAGCTCTGCCGGTACGCTGGGGAGCAGCGAGAGCAGCTCCAATGTGCGTTCACGCAACTGCAGTGCCAATGCTTCTACTTCAGCGGAATCGTCGGCAAGGTCTTCGATCAGTTCGACCTTTGCGGCCAGGAAAGGCTCGGTCTCGGCCAGTCGCAGGATGCGAAAACGCTGCGTGCCTTGAAAGACTGCATGGTGCAACTGCTCTTCGGAATTCAGGTGGTGAACAACTTTTCCCAGGGTTCCGATCAGGCATAGATCGGCAAATTCCGGGTCGTCCAGGTGCGGGTCTTTTTGCAGCACGATGCCGACTTGCGTACCCGCAGCGATTGCGTATTCGAGTGCTGCGACCGACTTGGGGCGGCCGACACTGACAGGTGCCAGCACATGGGGAAAGAGCACCAGATTACGCATCGGGATCAAGGCAACCACATCTGGCGGAAGTTTGGCAATGCCTGATTTCGAATCGATCATCTTTTTCTCCTGCTGGCTGTGCAATGGCTGAATCGGTTCAGTACATCCCAGGCGCGGCCTCGGGCATAGGCACTGCCGGTTTGCTCGGGGCATTGGCTACCATGCAGTCGGTCGTCAGGATCAGGCTGGCGATAGATGCGGCGTTCTGCAGCGCCAGTCGGGTCACTTTCGCCGGATCTATGACGCCCATCTCCAGCATGTCGCCATATTCGCGCGTCGCAGCGTTGTAGCCCACTCGCGAGGCCGCTGACTCGACCCTGTGCAGCACGATCGAAGGTTCATCTGCCGCATTGATGACGATCCTTCGCAACGGCTCTTCCAAGGCGCGCTGGACGATCTTGATGCCTGACCGCTGATCCAGATTGGGTGCGCTGAGATCGTGCAACACCCTTCCGGCCCGTAGCAAAGCTACCCCACCGCCCGGCACAATCCCTTCTTCGACGGCTGCGCGCGTCGCATGCAAGGCATCCTCGACGCGAAGCTTCTTTTCTTTCAATTCAGTCTCGGTAGCGGCGCCGACCTTGACCAGCGCCACGCCACCAGCCAGTTTGGCAATGCGCTCATCAAGCTGCTTGCGCTCGTACTCGCCGGCCAGCGACTCGCGCTGCTGCCTGATGGCTGCGACGCGTTCGCGCAACTGGACGGCATCGCCCAAGCCACCGATCAAGGTGGTGCTGTCGCGATCGACCACGATGCGCTTTGCCCGCCCGAGTTGGTCAAGGCCTGCGCTGGCCAAACTCAACCCGATTTCGCCCGCGATGACTGTGCCGCCGGTCAGCACCGCAATGTCCTGCAGAATCGCCTTGCGTTTTTCGCCAAACCCCGGGGCTTTCACCGCGCAGGTTTTGACGACGCCGCGCATATTGTTGATCACCAGCATGGCGAGTGCATCGGCATCGACATCTTCGGCAATCACCAGCAGCGGGGTGCCTGATTTGGCGACTGTCTCGAGCAGCGGGACCAGGTCCTTGACTGCGGAAAGCTTTTGTTCGCATAACAGGATGCTGGCGTTTTCCAGCAATACAACTTGTTTTTCGGTGCTGTTGATGAAGTACGACGACAGGTATCCGCGATCGAACTGCAAGCCCTCGACGATCTCGAGTTCGCTGACCAAGCCAGTGCCATCCTCGATTGAAATGGCGCCGTCCCGGCCTACTTTGTCCATTGCATTGGCGATCAGTTCGCCGATCGAACGGTCGTTGTTGGCCGAGATCGACGCCACATGGGCGATTTCCTGGGATGTCGTTGAAGGTTGAGCCAGCTTTTTCAGCTCTTTCACCACGGCATCGACGGCCATATCGATGCCGCGTTTCAGATCCATCGGGTTCATGCCTGCCGCCAGGTATTTCAGTCCTTCCTGGATCATCGAATGTGCCAGGACTGTGGCCGTGGTCGTTCCGTCGCCCGCCATTTCGCTGGTGCGTGAGGCGACTTCACGCAGCAACTGAGCCCCCATGTTCTCGAAGCGGTCTTCGAGCTCGATCGAGCGGGCGACGACAACGCCCGAGTTGACGATCTGAGGTGGACCGAAGTCGCGGTCGATGATCACGGTCCGTCCGCGCGGACCCAAGGTGACCTTGACAGCATCTGCCAGCAGGTCGATGCCCAGGCGGATCTTGTCGCGAGCCTGATCATGAAACAGCAGTTGTTTGGCAGCCATCTTGTTCCCCCTGGTCGGATGATCTGACCTTAGCCAGACCTCGGGTGGGAATGATTGAGCCGGAGCAAGCCACTCCGTTCAGTGCCGGTCCGCCTGACCTGCGGACTGCGATTTGCTCATCGCGGCAAACTGGCGATTGAATAGCCTGGTGATTTTTTCAGGGTCTGGCACCAGGCGGGCATCGGCGAATACGGTCAGCGTGACCATGCCTTGGTAGCTCAGAATGCTCAGCCCGAGCCCCAGTTGATCACCCGGATAGGGAACGCAAAACATCAATCGATCGATCGGCACACCGGCCAGCAAGACCGGGTGATCCGGCCCCACGACATTGGTCAGCACAATGCTGGCTTTGCTGCCAAAGACCTGATTTGCCAGGTCTTCAAGCAACTTGGGCCCGCGGCCGAAAAGATCGAACAAGAACTGCATGGCAATTGCTTCAGGTGAACGCTTGAGGGCATCCATGCGCTTCTTGGTCAGGGCCAGCCGTTTCGTTGCAGACGCCACTTCTACTGGCAAGTCGAGGATGACCAGACCGAAGTCATTGCCCAAGTCACCCTGATTTTTCGGAGCGCGCAAATCGACCGGCACCATGGCGCGCAGCGTGCTTTGGTTCACATTGATACCGCGCTGCATCAGGTAGCTGCGCAAAGCGCCGGTTGCTACTGCGACGAGCACATCGTTCACCTTGGCACCGGTCGGTGCACCGATTGCCTTGACCTGATCGAGCGACACAGCTTGGGTCCAGGCGACCGTTTTCCCCGGGCTGAAATCCCCCTTGAAAGGGGAGGGAGGGTCCGGCCATTTCACCAGTTCGAGCAACAAAGCCCCGGCGCCCTTGACGACCAGTCCAGCCTGCTCGAGCAGGCCCGGCGCAGCGGTTTGCTCCATAGCAACAGGCTGCTTGACGGAACGAACTGGCGGCCTTGTCTTGGCGCCCTTGATGTCGAAAAGGCGCGCGGTCACTGCCTTCATCGCCGTGCCGTCACCAATGCAGTGGTGGTAACGGAAAATCATCGCGCTACCACCCATCACGCCATCGACGATATGAATCTGCCAGAGCGGTCGGCTCCGGTCCAGCGGTAGGCTTGCCAGATCGTTGACCAGCGCCATCAATGCTTTTTCGCTTCGGGGAGCCGGCAAAGCGACATGACGCAGATGCGGGCCAATCTCGAAGTCCGGCATGTCCTGCCATTCGAGGGTTGGTATGGCCAAACCATGTTCGACCACGCGCTGCCGAAAACGGTCGAATTCAAGCAGACGGGACTCGAAAATTCTGCTGGCCTTGCCGAAGTCAAGCGGCTGCTGCGTCAATGCAATGCCGGTCACGATGGCCAGGTTGGCCGGTCCGTCGATGTGATACCAAGCCGCATCGACGGCACTCATCGGGTAGTTGGCCATGGTTAATTCCGGCGAGGAACTTCAGTCATTGGATGCGTCTATTGCTGTTTCAAGTTGCTTTGGATATCGAGCAATTTGATTGACATGCCGATTGTTGACCGCTGAGCCGTTCGCCACTTGATGCAGCGCAGCCTCTCGACTGCGAGCAAGACCGTTGCTCGCGCGCAAATCGATCTCCTCGTGCCGGGGCCATCCTCGCTGTCTGAATCAGTTTTTCTTGATTGAAATCCAACCCTTGCAATGCGCATGCAGCCATGGAAACCGTGAACGAACATTGGATGTCAGGCGTGATTGCGGCGGACATTGCCATGGCCTCGCATGCGTCTGCCAGGTCGCTCGATGCAAGGCGCCAGCGACGCCTTAACCAGTTGGTTACAGCAACGATTGCCGGGTCGGGATTTTATCGGGACCAATATGACAGGCATCGTTTTCGTGGCATCGATGCCAGCCTGACGGTGGAGCAGCAATTGCAGCGGCTGCCGATCGTCCGCAAGGCCGATTTGATGCGCAGTTTCGGCAGTTGGGTTACTGATCCGCAGATCAAGCTCGAAGACCTGCATGCGTTCCTCGGTGATTGCGCGCAAATTGCTGAACCTTTCCTCGGTCGCTATATGGTCTGGGAGAGTTCCGGCAGCAGCGGCGAGCCGGGCATTTTCGTGCAGGATGCAGCCGCGATGGCGGTGCAGGACGGGCTCGAGGCCTTGCGCCGACCGGCATTGCGACCCTTGCAGCGCATGCTTGATCCTTGGCATCTCACCGAACGTATTGCTTTCGTCGGCGCCACGACAGGCCATTTCGCCGGCATGGTCTCTGTTGCGAGGCTCAAACGTCTGCTGCCCGCAATCGCTGATCGGGTCTTCGAGATCTCGTTTCTGCAGCCGACTCCGATGCTGCTTGCTGAACTGGAGGCTGCGGCGCCGACCATCATCACGACCTATCCGAGTGCCGCAGTTCTGCTTGCCGAGGAAAAACTTGCTGGCCGGTTAAAGCTCGATCCGCAGGAGATACAGACCGGTGGCGAAGCCCTGACGCCGGCGATGCGGCGTTTTGTCTCCGAGGCTTTCTGCTGTCCGGTCTCCAGCAGTTATGGGGCCTCCGAATTTTTGTCGATGGCCTACGAATGCCGATTCGGCCAACTGCACCTGAATAGCGACTGGGCGATTCTTGAATCCGTTGACGCTTCTGGCAATGTATTGCCGGTCGGTGAGCGTGGCAGCAACAGCTTGTTGACCAATCTGGCGAATTTCCGGCAACCGTTGATCCGCTATGAACTTGGCGATCGCATTCTGCAGCGGGCTAAGGCCTGTGGCTGCGGCTCGGGCCTGCCGGTCATCGAAGTCGACGGCCGTTCTGACGACACTTTGTACCTGGGATCAAGGGCTGCCACCGCAGTTCTGCCGCTGGCGCTGAGCACGGTGATCGAAGAAGCGGCCGGGCTTTTCGATTTCCAGTTGCAACAAAAGGGCCCCTGTGAGTTGCTCCTGCTGAGCCGCCTCAGCGCGCAGCAGGAGGGCGGGGCGCTGGGCCGTGCGAGTTCAGCGTTGACTGCTTTTCTTTTGGCCCAGGGTGTTGACGAGTTACGGATTGAATGCCGCTGCGGCATTCCGTTTCAACGTGGGCGCAGCGGCAAGATCAAACGGGTGATCAAGCAAGAGCCGCAACCGGCCTGACTCAATGCGGAATCAGCTTAGCGTTTCAAACAGCGCCAAGAATTCCTGGGTCAGTTTGTGGCGTGGATCCAGGTGGATCATCGGCCGCGCCAGTTCATGTGATTCCTTGATCTTCACGCTCGAACTCAAATAGGGCTGCAGCACCGGCAGGCCTTCATCGATCAACTCGGACACTGTTCGCTGCGGCAGCACGGCTCTTGGCTGGAACTGGTTGACAACGATGCCTTCGATCGCGAGATCCGGGTTGTGATCGGACTGGATCTCCTTGACGCTTTCCAGCAGACCATACAAGGCGCGGCGCGAAAAGTCATCGCAGTCGAAGGGAATCAGGCAACCTTGAGCAGCGATCAAAGCCGAGCGGGTGTAGAAATTCAACGCCGGCGGCGTGTCGATCCAGACCGAGTCATAGTCGTCTTCGATCTCCAGCAAGGCATCGCGCAGCTTGTAGATTTTGTAGCGACTTTCGAGCTTGCTGTGCAGGTCATCGAGCAGGGCACTGGCCGGCACCAGGTGCAGGTTTTCCCAGGGCGTTTCGACAATGTAATCGTCGAGTTTGGCCGCCCTGACGCTGAATTTCAGCGTTGCATCGAAAAACTCGGCAGCGCCCTGCATTTCCAGATCGGCACCCTCGCCGAGCAGGTAGCGGCTGGAATTACCCTGCCGGTCGAGGTCAATCACCAGCGTGCGCTGGCCCTGTTGTGCGGCAATTGCTGCAAGATTGCAGGTGATTGTCGACTTGCCGACCCCACCCTTCTGGTTGAAAACGACGCGACGCATGACTGATTCCTTGTAGGTTGCATGGTGGATATTGTGCACTGCAACATGAAATTCATCCAAACGCTATCTATTGGGTGTTGCAGCTGCCCTTCCCACTGCTGTCGCGGACATTGCGATAGCTGAAAGCTTTCTGAGTTCGTAGCATCCCTAAGGGTTGGTAAACACGAAATGCTTGCGCGTCAAACTCTTTCTCAAGAGGCTCCAGCAAGTTGAGGTGCCGCCGGTAGGGGGTAAACCCCTTCGAACCAAAACAAGCACTCTCGTAAGATGGCGGCGCATTTGCACAACTGGTTCGACAGGAGTTTTTCATGGTGACTGCCCGCAGAGGCAAGGACGCGATCGGTAATACACCCGAGGCAGCCGGTGTCCGGGTGCTGAAGAAATACCCGAACCGGCGCCTTTATGACACCCAGACCAGCAGTTACATCACGCTGGCCGATGTCAAACAAATGGTGCTCGACGGTCATGCATTTGAAGTTCGCGATGCCAAGACCGGTGAAGACCTGACCCGTAGTATCTTGCTGCAGATCATTCTGGAAGAAGAGGCTGGCGGTGTGCCGATGTTCAGCACCGCTTCGCTGTCGCAGATCATCCGTTTCTACGGTGACTCAATGCAGGGCGTGATGGGAGCCTACCTGGAAAAGAATGTGCAGAGTTTTGGCGAATTGCAGTCCAAGTTTACCGAGCAGAGCCAGGGTCTGGCCTTCAGCCCCGAGTTGTGGAGCAAGTTTCTGGGTGGCCAGGCGCCGGTGATGCAAGGGCTGATGGGCGGCTATGTCGAGCAGTCCAAGAACCTGATCACGCAACTTCAGGAACAGATGCAGGAGCAGATGGAAAAAGCCGGCGCCTTGTTCCCGGGCATGCCCGTGATGCCGGGTTTTCCGCCGAAAAAATAGGGCGAAAAAGGCGGCCTCCGATTCCGACCTGGGCACCGGAAAAAGCCGCGCAAAAGGGCAGTTGTTGGCAGATGCTCTGGATGAGTGAAAATCCTCGGATGAATTCACCCATTATCTTGAGCTCCGTAACGCCGAAAATCGGCTTTGTGTCCCTGGGTTGCCCCAAGGCCTTGACCGATTCAGAGTTGATCCTGACCCAGTTGCGTGCCGAAGGCTACGAGACCTCCAAGACCTTTGAAGGCGCCGATCTGGTGATCGTCAATACCTGCGGCTTCATCGATGACGCCGTGCGGGAGAGCCTTGACACCATCGGCGAAGCTCTGGCCGCCAATGGTCGCGTGATCGTCACCGGCTGCCTCGGCGCCAAGGCGGGAGTCGCCGGCGACAACCTGGTGCGCGAGATTCACCCGAAAGTGCTGGCCGTCACCGGCCCTCATGCGACTCAGGAGGTGATGGACGCCGTGCACCTGCATGTGCCCAAGCCGCATGACCCTTTCCTCGACCTCGTGCCTTCCTTTGGCGTCAAGCTCACGCCCAAGCATTACGCCTATCTGAAGATCAGCGAAGGCTGCAATCACCGCTGTTCTTTTTGCATCATCCCGAGCATGCGTGGCGATCTGGTCTCCAGGCCGATCGGCGATGTGCTGAACGAGGCCAGAGCCCTGTTCGAATCCGGGGTCAAGGAGCTGCTGGTGATCAGCCAGGACACCAGCGCCTACGGTGTCGACGTCAAATACCGTACCGGTTTCTGGGATGGGAAACCGATCAAGACGCGCATGTTCGATCTGGTCGCCGCCCTGGGCGAGTTGGCCAAAGCTCATGGCGCCTGGGTACGCCTGCATTACGTCTACCCCTATCCGCATGTCGATGAGGTGCTGCCCCTGATGGCCGAAGGCTTGATCCTGCCTTACCTCGATGTGCCGCTGCAGCATGCTCATCCGGATGTGCTCAAGCGCATGAAACGCCCGGCCAATGGCGAGAAGAATATGGAGCGGATCCTGCGCTGGCGCGAAATCTGCCCTGACATCGTCATCCGCTCGACCTTCATCGCCGGCTTCCCCGGCGAGACCGAAGCCGAGTTTCAATACCTGCTCGACTTCATGCAGGAAGCGCGCATCGACCGTGCCGGCTGCTTTGCCTACTCGCCGGTGCAGGGCGCCACGGCCAACGAACTTCCTGGCGCATTGCCTGAAGAAGTCCGCAACGAGCGCCGCGCGCGTTTCATGGCAATTGCCGAGGAAGTTTCAACTGCCAAGTTGCGCAGCCGTATCGGTGCCACGATGCAGGTGCTGGTCGACAAGGCGCCGGCAATGGGCCGCAAAGGCGGCGTCGGTCGCTCCTACGCCGATGCGCCCGAGATCGACGGCACCGTGCGTCTGAGCGCACCTGAGAAGGCCAGCAAGACGCTCAAGGTCGGCACCTTTACCAAGGCGCGCATCGTCGCTGCCGAAGGCCATGATCTGGTCGGAATTCCGTTCTAGAGCTGTGCCCTTTTCGAGAAAATAGCCATGACCAAACGCGCCATTTCGACCGAACAAATCCACCACAGTTATCGTGCGCCCGAAGGCTGGAACGCGATTCCGGTGGGTGTCTTCAAGGCTTCGACCGTGCTGTTCAAGAACACCAGCGACTTGCACCAGGTGAGGACGCCCGACGGCCAGACTTATCGCTATGGCCTGCACGGAACGCCGACGTCCTACACCCTGGCAGCAAGGCTCGCGACCCTGGAGCGTGCGGAGCATTGCCTGCTGACGCCGAGCGGTCTGTCGGCCGTTACTCTGGTCAGCCTGGGGATCTTGCGGCCTGGCGACGAGGTGCTGTTGCCCGATAACGTCTACATGCAGAACCGCCTACTGAGCAAGTCGATGCTGCCGGAATTCGGCATCAGCCACCGCTTCTATGACCCGCTCGATGCGGCGGGATTCGCCAAACTGCTGAGCCCCAAGACAAAGCTGGTCTGGCTTGAGGCCGCCGGCTCGATCACGCTCGAATTTCCCGATCTGGTCGGTTTGCTGCAAGCCTGCAAAGCCCATGGGGTGATCACCGCCATCGACAACACCTGGGGTTCGGGCGTGGCATTCAACCCGTTCGAAATCGCGCCTGGACTGGGCGCCGACATTTCGATCCAGGCCTTGACCAAATATGCTTCTGGAGGTGCCGATGTCCTGATGGGATCGGTCTGCACGCGCGACCTGGCTCTGCATGAAAAGCTCAACCGCATGCATGAGCATCTCGGCTATGGCCTCGGCCAGAACGACGTCGAACTGGTGCTGCGCGGACTGCCGAGCTTGCTGCTGCGCTATCGCGCCCAGGACGCCACGACGCGTGCGCTGGCAGCGTGGATGCAGGCCAGGCCTGAGGTGGCGCAGTTGCTGCATCCTGCGTTTGCCGGCAGTCCCGGTCATGAATACTGGCAGCAGACCAGCAGTGGCGGCGCAGCCTGCCTGTTTTCGGTGGTGTTCAAGCCCGAATACAGCGCCGCGCAGGTTGACGCCTTTGTCGATGCGCTGGAACTGTTCGGCATCGGCTATTCCTGGGCGGGACCGATGAGCCTGGCCTTGCCTTGCGAATTGGGCCGCAGCCGTTCATTGAGCCTTCCGATTGCGCAAGGCTGTGTGGTGCGTTTTGCGATCGGCCTGGAGGATCAGGTCGACCTGATCGCTGACCTGGAACAGGCCTTGGCCCATTTGTAAGTCGTACGGGATGCCCCGCATTTCGCTGGCGCTGCCTAGCGGGCTACCGAATACGGCGCAAACTTCGTAGCCCGCCAAGCAGCGCAGCGGATTGCGGGGACTTGATGACTGCTTGAAAACAGCCTGCTGCGCTTCGCTTAGCTCTTTGAGTTAGCTGCATGGCGCATCAACTGCCCCCGCTCCCGCTCCCAGTCGCGTTTCTTTTCGGTGTCGCGTTTGTCGTGTTCGGCTTTGCCTTTGGCCAGCCCTATGTCGGCTTTCACATGGCTGCCTTTGAAATGCAGATTCAGCGGCACCAGGGTGAAACCCTTCTGCTC